>QMNJ01000018.1 GCA_003647715.1 Candidatus Coatesiibacteriota bacterium | reverse complement strand
GAATATAGGAGAAGAATTTACCAGATTTTAGCGAATTATATTCAATTTCAAACCACATTTTGATTGTATTTTCACTTATTATAGTATCTCTAACATTTTTGAACATCGCTTTTCTGAACTCCCACTCCTCCTGAAATTCTGTGATGTGTTCTGATGGCTTCCTGATATAGTTATGCAATCGCATTTCAACTGATAATCCTGCCTGGCTTAGAGCTCCCATTAACTGCCGACCGGTATATGGATTGTGCCCGAACTCCTCTATTGACTTTATGTATGCCCTTCTCATATCGGGTAAATCCGGCTCCATTATCCATCCCCCGTAGTCGGGTTCCATCATAATGGCGATATAGCCGGTTTTCTTTACCACCCTCCTCATCTCTGAGATGCCTTTTTCTATATCCTTTAGCCAGTGTAGATATAGATGGCAGAACACTCCGTCAAATGACTCATCCTTATATGGTAGATTAAGACCATCTGCTACCGTATAGTGTGCGTTTTCACCAAATTTGCTCTTTGCTTTGCCTATAAAGTGTGGCTCAACATCAATACCCACAACATTTGCTCTACTGAGGTTTGCTATCTCGTTGGTTATTTGACCACATCCACACCCAATATCCAGAATGCTATCCATCCTGGCGAGGTTGCACAATCTATAGATATATTTTCTGGTGGCAAGTGACCAATGAAACTGCTGTGAGAACCGCCTCTCCCAAATTTCAACTGAGAGACCTGCTATTGTCTTGCTCATATCTGACTAAACAGGTGCATTGGAGCCCGACTCAAAGCAAAATACGGTCTCGTCGCCTTCAATTAGAGACAGGGGGCAACCTGCACCACATATCTCGCGCCATTCACACTCACTGCACATATCAGGCATATACTCACGGCTTCTTATCTTATTTAGGAGTTCATTGTTCCAGATGCTCTCCCATTCGTCCTTTAGTATGTTGCCCACATCTTTATAATAACTCTGGCAGGGCAGAACCTTGCCATCCGGCTCAATTGCCATGTTGTATAGACCGGCTGTGCATGACTTTACACCCAGACCCATCTCAATGGGATTGAGCTTGCAATACATAGTTGGTGTATACCATATCAGGCGGAGTCCCAGATTGTTTGCAGTGTTTATTATGCGTTCAAGTATCTTCTTCAGCTCCATCTCGGTCAAAGCATATGGATAGTGTTTTCCCTCGCCTGACCGAATTATGCCATTGCAGGCGAACACCTCCACTCCAAGGTCAGCCACAAATTTCACTGTATCTTTGATATTCTTAGTATTCATTCTTGTGAGGGTGGTGTTGGTTACCAGATACAGGGGAACCTCAACTGCATTCTTTATACCCCTTACTGTTTCATCAAATGCACCTTCCGAGCCGACCATTTCATCGTGTATTTTCTTATCGTGGGATTCTATGGTTATTTGAACATGGTCCAGACCTGCATCTGTTAAACCCCTTACCAGTTCTCTATCGGATAACCTTCTGCCGTTGGTGTTCAGACCGGTGACCAGACCGGTGTTCTCAGCCCATTCAACAAGTTCAATGAGGTCGTCTCTCAAAGTCGCTTCGCCACCGGTAAAGACCAGATGTGGAATTCCTATCTCCCACAATCTGGTTATGATATCCTTCCATTTGTCAGTATCTAGTTCCTCCATATCCTTCGGTCTTCCCACATAACAGTGCTCACAGTTGTTCTGACACCTATAGGTGAGTGCTAAATCCATACGGTATGGAGCGCTTACGGGCGTGGTGAAGGGACTTATTCTATCCACATCCAGATAGGTTATGGGGCATATTTCGTCGGTCTTGAGCATAACCTCAATCAGGTCGGTTATCCTGTCAATATCCTTCTTCACCCGGTCGGATGAGACCCGGTATCTTTTAGTCATTATCCCAATAATATCCTTGGGTGATTTCTCCTCAATTATGTATTTGGCAATCTCCGCTCCCGTCTGATTGAGGTGGATTACCCTGCTGGCATTTATGATTAGGACGCCTTCTCCATTAGGTTCAATTCTGAGGTGGAGTCGCCAATTGCCCTCTTCATTATCTATTCTCTTGCTCAGTATCTCCCTACCGAGGGGTTTCGGCTTCTCAAAGATACTCCTGAACCATCTCTTTATACTCATGTGCTAATAACCTCCCCAAATATTTTGGTTATTATAACATTTCGTGGTGGAAACGCTATTATAAGAGTATCAGGTTATTAACACGTAGTAGGTGGTAAGTGTATAATAAATAATTTGTATTTATTTCATGCCCTTTTTAAATTAAAATAGTTAGAAGTTTACCCCTTTGATGAGAGATAGAACATGCCAGGCATTAAAAACTCAAAAATACCATTACTTCAGAGATTGTCTCAGATATTCCCAGGAACTCTTGGTCAGAACTTCTATTTCCCAGCCCTGTGGAAGAAAGTTCCCTATGGAGGTTGGGGAAAGGGCTTATGCGTTCCAACCCTCAATTGCTATGGATGTCCGCTCGCCGTTTCATCCTGCCCCATCGGTCAATTACAGCACTTCATAGGTATTGGATTTTTTCCATTCCTTATTGTTGGAACTATAGCGGGGTTTGGATTGATGCTTGGTAGATTCTTCTGTGGTTGGTTCTGCCCATTCGGATTGGTTCAGGATTTATTGTATAAGATAAAATCTACTAAGGTAAGAATACCTAAGTGGCTCACTTATGGACCATATATATTTCTGGTTGTTCTTGTGATATTGGTCCCGCTCTTCACGCATACCCCATGGTTTTGTAAATTGTGTCCTCAGGGAACCCTGCAGGCGGGTATTCCCTGGGTATTGTGGAATCCAGCCGATGTCTATACTAACACCCCGATGTTTGGAGGGATGGTAGGGACAATGTTTATTATCAAGATTATCATACTGGGTGGATTTCTGGTGTCATTCGTATTTATCAAAAGACCATTCTGCAGGATTGTCTGTCCGCTTGGTATAATCCTTGGATTGTTCAACAGGATAAGTATGATGAGAATGGCGGTGGATGAGAAATGCACCACCTGTATGTCGTGCCGGGACATATGCCCTATGGGCATAGACATCTTTGAAGAGCCAAATGCAGTCCATTGCATAAGATGTCTGAGGTGCACCGCCTGTGATGCGGTTCATGTCACCTGGATATTCGGGGGGAGAGAGCCGGTGAGTATGATAAAGAAGCAGTTTGATAGGAGAAGGGAGATAAAAGAGGCGGCTAAATATTGACCGCCCTATGGAGGGATATATGTTTAAGAAATATTACTTTCTTATTTTTATTATTATTTTGATTCTCGTGACCTTTCAGTCGGTCTTTGCTGAGTTCGGACACTTGACGATACTATATTTAAATGACACCCATGAGCACATACTTCCAGATACTCAGGATGGAGAGGAGATAGGAGGTTTGGCGAGAGTAGCCACAATTGTTAAGCAGATTGAGGATGAGGGAGGCAATATCTTATTCTTACATGCGGGTGACCATATCACCGGCTCGGTGTTCTCAAATGTGTATCATGGAAAGATTGATATGATGTGTTTTGATTATATGGGGCTTGATGCGACGGTGGTGGGTAATCATGAGTTTGATGCTGGCTTTGATTACCTGATTAACGAACTCATCCCCTCAGTCAGCTATCCCGTTCTCTCAGCAAATATAGAATATGAAAATACTTTGAGTAATGAATCAGGACCGTTTATGCCATATTGTATAACAGAGGTGGGTGACTTCGGGATGCCTATTATAATCTATGGGCTTACTACACCCGATACACCTGTTCAGACGAACCCTGATAATGTTGAGGGTCTCATATTCAATGACCCGGTGGGTGTCTCAACTGGGCTTATTGAGGGTTGGAAGGATAGATATCCGGTCATAATTGCTCTCACCCACCTGGGATTAAGCGGTGATAAGTTCTTGGCAAAAGAGGTAGATGGTATAGATATAATCATCGGGGGTCACAGTCATAGTTTCATATATAAACCGGTTAAGGTGGGAGACACACTTATATGCCAGGCGGGGCAGTATGGCTGGTATGTTGGGAAGATTGACCTGAAATTCAATGAAGAGGGTGAGGTTGTTAACTATAAAAATACTCTTATCAAGGTATCGGATAAATATAGCGATGATGAGGGTTTGATGGAGACCCTTGCGCCATATATAGAAGAGGTGGAGGGATTCAGCAGTCAGATTCTGTGCAAACTTGATTTCACTCTTGGCGAGGAGACCGATATAACCCGTTCTCGGGAGACCAATCTCGGTGACCTTATCACCGATATTATGCGTGCTGAGACAGGCGCTGATGTGGCAATAACCAACTCGGGTGGAATTCGCGCTGTCATATACCCGCCAAAGGTAACAGTAGGCGATATTATGAAGGCAATGCCCTTCAATGGTGGCATAGTTCTGTGTGAGATGAAGGGTGCAGACCTTCTTAATGTATTCAAGCATGGTTATGAGAATCAGGTCAATTCGGGTGGATACCCCCAGGTATCGGGTGCAAGGGTATTCATCTCAGAAGATGGTAAAGTAGAGGATGTATTGATAAATAACGAGAAAATTGATGCGGACAAAGTATATGAGGTAGCCACCGTCAAGTTCATGGTTTCGGGTGGAGATGGCTACACCATGTTTGAGAATGCTCTGAGTGCGGTTGATACCGGTCTCTACCAGACCGACCTGATGATAAACTTTCTCAGCGACAGGGATACCGTCCCCCAGCCAGAGATGGGCAGGGTAGTGGTGGAATAAATGCTGATATAATCTTATGAGTCATATGGTCTATCTATGAAGATACCATCGGTGAATAAGGTTCTGTCGGATGAGCGTTTGAAGAATTCTATAGGTGAGTTTGGAAGGGGTGTGGTAGCCGTTGCAGTCAGGGAGGCGCTTGACAGAATAAGAAAGGGCAAACCCGAAGGCGAGGTAGATATTATCTCCCTGGTCATTGAAACCCTTGACAGATTGATTGGCAGGCGCTATATAATAAATGCTACCGGAGACCCACTCTCTCCGGTGATAGTGAATAATCCCCTTGAACCGGTTTCACCATTTTTAAGGCAGGTTTCAGTTGAGGACATTAAATTGCTGAGGAGTGTGGTATCTGAAAATCTCTTTATGGGGAGGGGAGTCCTTTTCCTTAATAGTTTAACATCAGCACTGTTAGTTCTGAAGCAGGTTATATTTAAGGGTCGCAGGGTGAGGGCGGTGATTGCGACAAGGGATGTTATCAGGTATGATGGGTTTGATGTAGAGGTATCTCTGGATGATGCGGGTTATGAGGTGGTTGAGGTTGGTTGCACCAACAAGGTTCATCTTTACGACTATGAACAGGCATTGGCAGATGAAGCAGGAAATAAAGCAGATATAATATTAACGGTTTCAACACCGAGGGCTACAATTACAGGTTATAAGGATAGCCCTTCACTTGATAAGATAGGGGATATGGCGGATAGTAATGGAATACAGTATATTCACATTATTTCAGATTCAATTCCAGCGTCTCCAGAGCCGGGCATAATCCCCGATGATTTCGTTCTAAGAACCATTTTGAAGAGAATAAAGGGGGTAGTAATAACCAGAACCTCGGGATTGATGGGACTTCCGGACGCTTTCCTTATGTTGTATGACATAAAGAGATTGAGGGTTGATGAAAATGATAATACTATAAGAAGCTATATTCTCACTGAAATATGTGTTCTTGATATATTACTCCGCATTAGTAGTTATCTGAATGATGGCATTTTGAAGAAGCACTCTGTTTTGTGGTCATTGAGGAGGAGTAGCGAAGAACTTGAGCGTTTGGCTAAGGTGGTTCTGGAGATATTTATCAAAGAGGACGGTTATGCAGAAGTAGTAAAGGATAGTGGATATATTCAGGGAATGATGAGAGATAGGATTTATATAAAGTTACATAACAAGGAGTTGGTCAAGAAACTTGAGGGCGCTGGGGTTGTATTTGGTATTATTGGAGGTGAGAAGATATTTGATATGAGATGTGTCTCAGATGAGGACATTGAGTATTTGATGAGGAGGGTATGATATGTATTTAGAATTAAAGAGGGTTGACCCTGAGGTGTATAAGGCAGTAGTGGGTGAGATTAAGAGACAGGCATTCACCTTAGAGATGATAGCCAGTGAGAACTTTGTGTCAAGAGCGGTTCTTGAGACAGCGGGAAGCCCGCTCACCAACAAGTATGCGGAGGGATTGCCTGGAAAGAGATACTATGGGGGTTGCCAATTCGTTGACATAGTGGAGAATTTAGTGAGGGAGAGGGCGAAGCAGATATTTGGAGCAGAGCATGTCAATGCTCAGCCCCATTCAGGAACACAGGCGAACATTGCTGCCTATCTTGCCCTCCTTGATATTGGCGACAGGATTCTGGGGATGAACCTGTCTCACGGTGGTCATTTATCGCATGGTCATCCAGTAAACTTCAGTGGAAAATACTTTGAGGTTCATCAGTATGGTGTAGATAGAGAAAGCGAGACGATTGACTTTGATGAGTTATTGAAGATTGCTAAAAAGGTGAAGCCGAAGATGATAATCTGTGGTGCGAGCGCCTACCCCAGGGAGATTGACTTTGAAAGGTTCAGGGAGGTTGCGGATGAGGTTGGTGCATACCTCTTATCTGATATTGCCCACATCGCTGGTTTGGTAGCGGTGGGCTTGCACAAGTCGCCGGTGCCATATAGCCATGTAGTCACCACGACCACACATAAGACACTCAGAGGACCAAGAGCAGGGCTTATCTTATGCACCGAGGAGCATGCCAAGGCGATAGACAAGAGCGTCTTCCCGGGAAATCAGGGGGGACCGCTGATGCATATTATTGCTGCCAAAGCGGTGTGCCTGAAAGAAGTTATGACAGATGAGTTCAAGAAGTATCAGAAGCAGATAGTTGCCAACGCCAAAGAACTCGCTAAAAAACTGTCTGAAAAGGGCTTAAGGTTGGTATCGGGCGGAACAGACAATCACCTTATGCTTGTTGATTTGAGGGATGCAGGTATTACCGGAAAGGTTGCAGAGGAGGCGCTTGAGGAGGCGGGCATCACCGTGAATAAGAATACAATACCCTTTGACCCCGAGAAGCCGTTTATTGCATCTGGAATACGCATTGGAACGCCCGCTCTGACCACCAGAGGGATGAAGGAGAAAGAGATGGATACAATTGCTGATATGATTGCCAGGGTAGTTCACAGCCCCGACGATGAGAAGATAAAGAAGCAGGTTCTGGATGAGGTTCACGACCTCTGTATGAGGTTCCCACTTTATAAGGAATTTCTTGATGAGGCGGGTGTTAAGGGACCTTACGATGAGCCAGTTATATAGGTATAAACAGAAAAGTTTGAATAATTATTTGATATGAAAAGACCCACCTTTGATGAGTATTTTATTGGTATAGCAAAATTAGTTGCTACAAGGTCAACATGTTTGAGGAGGAAGGTGGGTTGTGTATTAGTGAAGAATAATAGGATACTTGCGACCGGCTACAACGGCGCTCCGAGCGGTCTTCCGCACTGTGATGAGGTGGGCTGTATCAGGGAAATGCTTGGCATAGAGGGGGGGCAGAGGCATGAGATGTGCAGGGGGCTCCATGCCGAGCAGAATGCTATTATTCAGGCGGCTTTACACGGTGTATCAATAAAAGACGCAGAAATATACTGCACTCATCATCCCTGTTCTGTCTGCGCCAAGATGCTGATAAACGCCCATATATTGAGAGTGAAGATATTAGAGGACTATCCAGATACTATGGCGAAGCGCTTATTTGAGGAGGCAGGAGTTGAGCTAATAGTGCTGGAATAGATTGTGTTTAAGCAATGAAAGTGTGGTTATTAACTATTCTCTTTTTATGCTCTGTTGAGGTTTATGCTCTTACTGCAAGCGTGGGAGTGTCTGGGGGGGTAGTTATTCCGTTGGATGATGCCCTTCAAAATGGTTATCTTGTTTCTGGGAGAGTGTCGCTACTGCCCACACAATATATATCAATTTATGGTGAGACAGGTCTGGGGAGGGGAATGGTTAATAGTATGCACTATTCAATGATGCCGTTCTATTTTGGTTCTGGGCTGGCGTTTCCTGCAAAGAGGTGGCTCAGGTTGGTGGCTGATTTTGGATTTGGCTATATAAGGCATGTCAGGATTGTGAGTAATAAGCCAGTATCTTCATTGTCTTTCAGGTTGGGCGGGGGTGTAAGGTTCTTTCAGGATATCAGGTATCCATTGTTCTTTGGTGTTGGCATCTATCGGTCCTTTGTTGGAGGTAGCGATTGCGAAGGTGAGGGTTTGAAAATGCTCTCTATTGATAATATGAGTATATCCGTCATATTTGGGTATAATCTATGATTAGTTGCTAAATGTGTGCCGGAAGTTATTCTTCTTCGTCTTAATTTATCTGTGATTTAACTGTCTTATATGAAACACAGCTTTCATAAAAGGGTATTTTTGTATCTTGTATAGGAGCAAATAATATTTTTATGTGCCTTGAGCAATTTTATGATTGGCGACCATATTTCCACCCAGCCATTTGTCTATAACTATGCATGCGGTCAGGTCGCTTGTTACATTAATTGATGTTCTGCACATATCAAGGATACGGTCAACGCCAATAATGAGGGCTATTCCACCAACGGGGATTCCGGCGCTGTTCAAAATTGTAGCGAGAACTATGATGCCAACCCCAGGGGTGGACGGTGTTCCAATTGATGCTCCTACTGCGGTTATGATAATCAGGATGAGTGCATTTAAACCGAGGTCAATACCAAATACCTGAGAAAGAAAGATGGTAGCAACGCCCTGATATAGGGCGGTTCCATCCATATTAACGGTTGCCCCGAGAGGGATGAGGAAGCGAGCAATGGACGGGTTTATGTTTAGTTTTTCATCTGCGACCTTCAGTGTTAGGGGCATTACAGCAGCACTGCTGGAGGTTGAAAAGGCGAGCAGTTGAACCTCTCTTATTCTATTCATAAAATCCCAGGGGCTTCTTTTAGATATCACCAACACTATTATTAAGTAAAAACATAGAAGTAAGAGCAGTCCCAATATAACACTTCCAACATATATACCAAGACCAACTATAACATCTATGCCTATCCTTGATGTTATTTGTGCCAATAGACCAAAGACCGCTATAGGTGCCAGGCGCATAGCCCACTTAACTATGGTCATACATACCTCTTGAAGCGACCTCAGAATCTGGATAAGAGGTCTTGAATGGCTCTTTTCTATTGATACGAGTGCAACACCAAAGATTATAGCGAATATAACAATTTGCAACATCTGGTTGCTGACCATCGCACTAAGGGGGTTTTCGGGAAATATACTTATAATTGACTCTGGAATATCAGACAGGTCAATGTTTGATGCCTTGTTCTCTACTTCTATAGGGTTTGGATTTTTAATTGTCTCTTGAACCAATTCACTGTCAATGTATTTTCCTGGTTGTATAGTAAGTGCAAGGAGAATTCCTATTGTAATTGCTACAAGGGTTGTGATTATGTAATAAGCACCGGCTCTCAGTCCAAGTTTCTTGAGTTTCCGAATGTCTTCGCTGGTTCCAATGCCAATTATAACTGAAGCAAGTATGAGAGGGACTACTATCATCTGAATGAGAATTAGAAATAACCTACCCGGGAAGGCAAGCCAGTTGCCGATGACATAGGCGGTTGATTTGGTAACAAGTCCGGCACTTGGTCCAAGTAAGAGACCCACGCTTATACCAAGAAACATTCCTATTACTATTTTGAGCCATAATCTTCCTTTTATGTGACTCTGAAGATGCTCCACCAACTCTATCAGTGGTCTTGGCTTTATTGCTTCAAGTGGTTTATGCATAATATTCCAATAAATTTAGCATAAAAAGACCGATAAGCAAGTTTTAGTAATAGTAAATATTAACTATCTACAAAGTATCACTGCTGTTCTAAATTCTTTTCACTCATATTGGTATTAAGGTCAGAGAGTAGTTCAATGGGAAAGGGGTAGAAGAACGCGTCGGTAGCTTCATAAAGCCCTTTGTTCTTTTCAGTGTAAGGTCTCATTAGTTCCAATAAAACGCTTAATGGGGTCTCTTCCTTTTTATACCGCTCAACAGAAGTCAAAATATGTTCTACCTGCTTACTTGGTATATTGGGTGAATATTTCTGGAGATTTCTATAAATTATGTCTATTACTGTCCTTTTTCTGCGATTGCATGATATGGCTTTTATTAATTGCTGTTCATATCTCATTACGACATCTTTTTTCTGCCTGCTGTAATTAAGGGATATATCATTTAATTGTGCGATTGTTTCATCCATATCCTTAAGGATTTTTCTACTATATGATGATATGAGTTGCCTGTGCTGACTGTGAAATTGCCTGAGAGTTTCAGGTATGTATGTTTTTTTGACTTCATTAAACCTGGAAATGGTAAATACTCTGGTAAGAAAGTTCTCTCTTATTCTAAACTTCTTAAGGCGTTTTTCATCTTCAACAAGTATATGGGGATATCTTTTGAGCACCTCTCTTGCGAATATACCTGTTCCTCTAATAGGTGGCTTTTTCTTCTTAATATCACTAAATACCCTTGCGTCTCTTATACCACAAGAGGGGGATTTGCTCTTGAGTATGAAGCCATCTATCCTCTTTATAGACCTGAGTAGAATTATGGAGATGCCCTTTAATGGTCTTGTGAGGTCCTCTCCTGACTTTTTCTGAATCAATCGTGGATCGCCATCAATGAGGATAATATCCACCGGCTCCCTTGGGACACCGAGCCCTGCTTCTACCTCAGGGCATACAGGTATGAATTCAACATAGGGCTTCAGGTGGTTTACGAATTCGTCTTTGATAATCTCTCCGTTCCACCTACAATTGTCAAACTCAATACATTTACTGATAACTATCCTTGGTCTCGTCATTTTTCTATTGATTATAGTAGAACCTTATTGCTTATTAAATAATATTGCATACACGCTTATTCTGTCCTTCTAATGTAGGGTTTCTGAATAGTTGTTATATTGGTTATATTTAAATAAGAAGATTTATATGCGGTTTTGAGTAAACAATAATCGGGTTGTTATAATATAGTGTGTTCTTGTAATTTGTTATAATAATCTGATATAGAATGAACATAACATTTATAAAAACAGGTCATATTAAGAGGGATTACAAGGCGTCGCCACCGCTTGGTATTATGTATCTGGCTTCCGTTATAAGGAGTGAGATAGACGCAGACATAAGCATAATTGACACCCGTCTTGGTAATCTAACCAACCATGAGGTTCTCAGAAAACTGGTAGATACCAGACCTGATATGGTCGGCTTCTCTACATTCACGCTTGAGGCACCTCAGATGCATTCACTGGCTGATGATATAAAAAGAGAGTTCAGCGATGTCTTGATAATGGCTGGGGGACCCCATGCATCTGCAGACCCGAAAAGAGTTCTTGAGGACAATAACATTGATTTTGTTATTATTGGTGAGGGGGAAGAGACAATAAAGGATGTTCTGAGGTTCCATCGTGGAGAGATGAGTATATCGGATGTCTATGGAACTGCTTTCAGGAGTAATGGGGATGTAGCCGTGAATCCCCCAAGACCATTTATTGAGGATTTGGATAGTATTCCTTTTCCAGCATGGGACCTGATAGATAGGGAGGCATATTTCAACCTTCCCCGCCTTCTAATTCTTTACAGGCATAAGGAGTATATGCCCATATTTACCAGCAGGGCATGCCCTTATAGGTGCATCTACTGCCACCGTTTGTTCGGTAAGAGATTTCGTGCCAGGAGCCCTGAGAATGTGCTTGATGAGATAACCATTTTATACAATGAGTATGGAATAAGGGAGTTTGAGGTTTTTGATGATGTATTCAACTGCCACCGTGAGAGAGCCAAGAAGATATTGAGGATGTTCGTTGAGAGCGGGATGGACGCAACTCTCCAGTTCCCCAATGGTTTGCGTGGCGACCTGGTAGATGATGAACTGATATACTGGCTGAAGAGGGCTGGAGCGTTTCGCCTCTCTATTGCAGTTGAGACCGCATCACCACGCCTTCAGAAGTATATAAAAAAGTATATAAAACTGGATAAAATAAAACCCGTTGTGAAAAAACTTACAAAAGCAGGCATAAATGTCCACGGTCTATTTATGCTCGGGTTCCCAACAGAGACAAGGCAAGAACTTCATCAGACCATCAAGTTTGCTGTCAATGGGTGTTTCAACACGGCTTCGTTCTTCATTGTTAATCCATTTGAGGGAACCGAACTTGCGGACATAGCAAGAAAACTTGGATATAGGATTAACTCAGACCCAAACAACTACGATTATTTCTCGGCGAGGTTTAATCTATCACAGGTAAGCGACGAGGAATTAACATATCTTCTGAGGGTTGCTAATATTAAATTCTATTTCAACTGGAGGCGGGTCATATCATTTCTTAAACTAATAACCACCAATGTGAAAGTTGTTCCACATCTTGTAAAATTATTTTTCCAGAGATTGTTGTTTGCAAGAGCAGGGGGGTAGGAATTGAGGGTTCTGTTTGTTCTGAAAGAGGTGGGTCTAACAGAACCTTTGGGAGTTATGTATCTCTCATCCTCTCTTAGACAGGCGGGTCATCAGACAAAGTCGGTGCAGTTTGAGAGGGTTATGAACCCTTTTAGTATAATCCGTGATTATAAGCCCGAGGTAATTGCTTATAGTGTAACTACTGGCTTCCATAGTTATTTCATTGAACTGAATAGAGAGATAAAAGAGAAATATCCAGGGTTTATATCACTGTTTGGCGGACCTCATCCAACATTCTTTCCAGAGATTATTAACAATGATGGTGTTGATGCTATTTGTGTGGGTGAGGGGGAGAGGGCAGTAGTTGACCTTGCAAACTCGCTTGATGGTGGAAAACTCCCCATAGATGTTCCCAATATATGGATAAAAGATGGTCGTAGAGTCCATAGAAATCCGCCCCGACCACTGGAGAGAGACATTGACAAACTTCCAGAACCCGATAGGGATGTGGTCTATAATGAGGATAGATATCTTGCGAGTGACCCTATAAAGCATTTCTTAAACCTGCGCGGTTGTCCATACGATTGCACCTATTGCTTTAATCATGCATACAGAGAGTTATATTCAGAGAATGGTGGCTACCCAGTGAGGTATCACTCCGTTAACAGAGTTATAAAAGAAGTGAGTGAGGTGAAGCGGAGATATGGGGTAGAATTTGTGAGGTTTTTATCAGATGTATTCGCTACCAAAAAGTCATGGCTTAGGGAGTTTGCGGAGAGATTCCCGAGAGATGTGGGACTACCGTTCTCGTGTAATGTCCGTGCAGACCTGATAGATGAGGAAACAGCATTTCTATTGAAGAAGGCAGGTTGCGTCTCTGTGCTTATGGGAATTGAGAGTGCTGATGACAGGATGAGAATGCTGGTTCTTGGGAGAAAGATGAGCAGGGATGTCATATTAAGGGCATCTGAGTTACTTAAAGGTTATGGCATTGCGATATACTCGCAGAATATGATAGGGCTTCCGGGGGAGACATTTAAGATGGCTATTGATACCCTTAAACTGAACGCCCGGATAAAGGCGGAGTTCGCCTGGGCGAGCATATTCACCCCATATCCCAGAACCCGACTGGGCGACTATGCGGTGAGGTTAGGTTATTTTGATGGCGACTACGATAACCTTAATTACTCATATCATTCAAGGTCTGCACTAACCTTCAGAGACAAAGATGATAAAGAGAAAATTGAAAACCTGCATAAGTTGTTCTCAATAGCATCAAGGTTTGGATTTCTCAGAAATATGATTGATTTTATATGCGAATTACCATTGAGACCAATATACTGGTTGGTATATAGATTGTGGTATGGATTTGCTCTAAAGAGATATATATTCCCTGTTTCGTTTGGGGCACGGCGTTTTATTGAGTCGATATGTCGCCTGTTCAGGAAGGATGAGGGGTAGTATGAAGACACTTGATAGGACCATTCTGTGTTTTGATTACGGTGATGTGCGGACAGGTGTTGCGATAGCCCATAAGGGTACCACTGTTGCTATGCCGGTGGAGACACTTGAGACAGAGAATTTGTTTGATGAAGAGTTTTTGAAGAAATATATAGAAGGCAGGGGTGCTGGATTGATTGTGGTCGGAGACCCCTTATCTCTCAGTAGGGAGATTACCGAAAGCACCAGAAAGGCAAGGGCATTTGCCGAGATGATTAGGTCTATTACGGGCGTAGAGGTTAAGATGTTTGATGAGCGACTGACTACAAAACAGGCAATGGATGGTTTGAAGACACGCAGAGGTAAGAAAATTAGTGTGAGAGACATTGATGCTTCATCCGCCGTGATTATTCTGCAATGTTATATTCAAAGTATTACGAAAAGCTATTGAAAAGAAGGGGGCTATCAATAACACCCCCTTCTTATGCTCTTGTGGTGTCTATCCAGGCGGTATTGATTCTCCCTCGGGTGGTAGGGGTTCACTCTCTTTATTTAATTCTTCCAAATCGCGCAATCGCTCTCTCAATCTCTCTTTTGCATTCTCTCTTAGCTCAGGGGTCTCCATCAGTTGCCGGTCAAGATGTTCTTTGAACTTGGGTGCGAGGTGCTCTTTCAATACCTTTGGGTGTTCACCGAGTTTGTGCTTTAATAATTCAATATTATGTTCCGGAGGTGGTTTTGGAGTGCCAGGGTGAATACCTGCGAATGCGAGTATTAATAGCAAAAGGGTGGTCACAAATAGCGCTGATGATGCCGAGGTGAGAATATAGCCAGAGACCATTGGAAGCCCTGTGATGCCATCCTTTCTTGAATCGTATATCAATCTGATGCCGAGGTAGAAGGCAATCATCGTTATCGCAAGTGCAACAAGTAAGTTTGCCATAGTCATCTCCTTTCTCTGGATTTAGACATACAGGGCGGGCAAGGGGTTTAAATAAAAACGGAGAGGGTGGGATTTGAACCCACGGAGGTGCTTTATAACACCTCAGTCGCTTAGCAGGCGACCGCCTTCGTCCACTCGGCCACCTCTCCAAGCAATACGGAGGGCGGGAGATTCGAACTCCCAAGGGCTTCTTAAGAGCCCGGCGGATTTCAAGTCCGCTGCCTTACCGTTAGGTCTAGCCCTCCACTCTCAATTTATCAGAAGTGAGAGATGTTTTCAATATTGAAATACCTTACGAATTTATTATCGTGATTACTATGTAAAATGGGTAATTATACTGTTCCACTTACCAACCTGAATAACTCATATATAATATCCGGCTCTAAATCCTCCGCCCTTATCTTCTCACTATACCCCTTCTCCAGAAGATATCTTACAACAACACCTGCATTCTGCTCACCGAGTGATAACCTTAAACTGTTTCTCAGCATCTTTCTTTTATACCTGAATATGCTCTGCACAAAATTTATGAATCCCTGGTCTATCTTTCTCCATTCTCCTTCCCTTCTTGTAATCCTTATAAACGACGATTGAACCTCTGGTTTCGGTCTGAAGCAAGAGGGTGGAATGTGAAATAGAATGTTAGTATGGTTATTGAGACCTACAAGGGCGCTGAGAAAGCTATATGCCTTATTACTAGGTGGAGATGCTATTCGCTGTGCAACATCTTTCTGGATGGTAAGGTGTATGTCCTTATAATCGGGGTATTCGGTTAATATCTTGATGATTATAGGGCTGGTGATGGAGTAGGGTATATTGCCAAATATGCGATATCCTCCTTCAAGACCGTTCAGCCTCAACCGGAGAAAATCACCTATTATGGGTTGAAGGTTGTCGTATATCTCGTTCAACCTCAGCATTTTTATGCCTTTCTTGTAGTCAAGTTCACTTGCTATTACGAATTCAGCGTTCCTACAGAGAAATCTGGTGATATTTCCAGTTCCTGAACCTATCTCTAT
>QMNJ01000017.1 GCA_003647715.1 Candidatus Coatesiibacteriota bacterium | reverse complement strand
ATATTAGTGTATTATGGCATAAATAGAACTATTCAATTAGAATATAGTCATAAAACATTGCTTGATTGCTTGACAAGAATGGATGTATTATGGTAATTTAATATAAGAATTTATAATTGCTAAGGAGGTAAATAGATGGAAATCCTAAAGAGTTTGGCTGAATGGTATATGGAAGGTCAGTGGGGTATGCACCTTATATTGGGTGCTTCTATATTTTCTATCTCAATTATAATTGAGAGAGTATGGTATGTTATGGTCAAGTCAAGCATCAAATCTGAGCAATTTACACTTGAGGTCATAAAACACATAAAGAAGAGGGACATTAACGGTGCTATCAATGTATGCAACAGATACGATACCCCCCTAACCAGGATAATAAAAGCAGTTCTTCAGGCATTTGCGGAGGGTGAGGAAGACCTTCAGGGTGTAGCAGATGAGATAAGTTTGGTAGAGATGCCAAAACTTGACAGGAGAACGCCGTATCTCAGTATGCTGGCAAATATTTCAGTTCTCTTTGGTCTTTTAGGCACCATTTCAGGTCTTATAAGGTGCTTCGGCTCACTGGCTGGTGTCAGCGCTGCGGAGAAGACAGCCATCCTCTCTGTTGGTATCTCTGAGGCGTTGCACTGCACAGCATTTGGTCTAGGCGTGGCAATCACCTCAATTGTTTTCCACGGCATAATTGTTGGAAAAACAAACGGTATAATTGCTGACATCGACTCAAGCGTAGTCAAGATTCTGAACACACTTGACGAGGTTAGGAGGTAGTTGAAAGATGGCTTTTGCTGTCAGCACAAAGAGAAGGGGTAAATCAGTAGTTGATGAAGAGATTGAGCTTGTTCCTTTCATTGATACCTTCGCTGTCCTGGTAGTATTCCTTCTAATGACAACGGTCATCCTCCAGACAGCAGTAATAGAGCTATCACTACCGACAGCAGCTGGAACAGGAACCGGAGCCCAAGACGAATCAGAAGAGAGCACACCACAACCACTGGTTCTATCAATCATTGTAACAGACAGAGGCATCACCATAGGTGGCTCGGGAGCGATACTTCCTATGATAAAGAAGAAGGGAGGAAGGTATGACTTCAATGAGTTAGAAAAACAATTAGAAAAGATAAAAGAGAGGTATCCTGCCCAGACAAGTGTAATCATAGTAAGTGAACCAGAGATAATATATGATAATATTATAAAGACAATGGATTCATGCCTTAAGACAGGATTCCCCGAGATTGCTCTATCAGGTCAGATTACATAAAGAAGGTAGGTGGTAAAAATGGCGAAGAAACCATCAGGTGCAGCGTTAAAAGGTAGAATAGGGAAGAGCTCAAGCCGCTGGAGAGAAAAGTCCGAGGAAGAAAGGAAGAAGAAAGTTAAACCTATCATCGTGCCTTTAATTGACACCTTTGTCATCCTGGTCATCTTCCTTTTCCAGAACTTCTCCGCAGAAGGTGATATTATGTCAGTTGCACCAGACCTCACTCTACCTGAATCAATATCTCAACAGAAGCCCAAGACAACTGTCATCGTCGCAGTTACAAACAAATCCATCATCGTTGAGGGCAAGCAGGTAATGACATCAAAAGAAGCACTGGCAGATGAAGATATGGTCCTGGACTCTCTCCTTGCGGAGATGCTCAGGATAAAGCAGATAAAGGAAGCTGTCGCTGCTTCAAACCCTGATAGACCATTCAAGGGCGAAATGACCATACAGGGAGATAAATTGATTACATTTGAACTTCTCAAAAGAGTTATGTATACTTGTGGTAGAGCTGAGTTTGGTAATATAGCTCTTGCTACATTGAAGAAAGAGTAACAAAATTGTGATTTGGTAATATTTATTTATGCATAAAACACTTCTAAAGGGGGTTTATAGTTGAAGGAGGGTAGTAAAAATAGGAATAAGACACTTCGCATAACTATCTCCAGAGATGGGAAGGATATAAAGGAGATTTTTACAAATGAATCTATAACCATTGGCAATTCACTTGACAATGACATAGTGATTAAATCATGGAAGTTAAGAGACCATTTTCCCATTGTAGAGGTAAAATCCAATACCTCCTGCATTCTTAACATTCATGAATCTATGGAGGGCTTCATCTCCAAAGGAACTACCTCTCAGTCGTTGAAAGACCTCGTAGCCCTTAATCTCCTTCCAAAGAAGGACGACTGCTATCAAGTAAGCTTTGACACCCAAAATGTAGGTAACATACGTTTTGGGAATATATGTCTGAAATTTGACTACACCATACCCCCGCCATCTACAGAAGCAGAAATCTCCATTAAAGAACTCCTCGCATACAAAGAGGTGAGTAAGAAAGTTGTAATGGAAGAAGAAAGGAAATTCGCCTACATAATGCTTGGCTCATTCGTCGCTCACCTCCTATTCGTGATATATGCTTATAATGCATCTCCACCCAAGAAGAGAACTGTAATTGCCGGTCTTCCACCCGTTATCGCTGAACTGGTAGAGATGGACATTACCGCACCTTCCGAAGTTGGCACTGGTGAAGAAAAGACAGAGGGTGTCGGCTATGGAGCGGGTGGCGGTGGTGGAGGTGGGGGAGGTGGAGGTGGTGTTGGTCCAGGTGAAGTTATGTCAAAAGGTGTAATTGGACTTATAACCAAGGTTGGCGGAGGTGGAGGTAGCGTGGTTGACCTCCTCGCTGCTGGTAGTGGTGGAAGTGGTGACCTTGACTCACTGATAGGAGGAGTTGGTGGTTTAAAGACGGGTGGTGCTTCAACTCTAGGATTAGGTAGTGGAGGAGGATTTGGTCTTGGTACAGGCGGGGGCGGTGCTCTTGGTGAACTCTCAATCGACTCTCTGGTCGGTGGCGTAGGCGGAGGAACTGAAACAGTCAAGTTGAAGAAAGAGGGTTCTGTCAATATTTCCACTCCCTCAAGCATCAGCGGTGCTGGGTCAACCTCCAGTGGTAGAACCTCATCTGCAATATATTCAGTTGTCAGGTCTCACATGGCAGGTATTCAGCATGCTTATAATGTTCAACTGAAGCAGAATCCCAACCTTGAAGGTAAGATAGTGGTAAAGTTCACTGTATCAGCCGAAGGTAGTGTCACCAGTGCTTCTATAATCAGCTCCACTATGAACTGCCCACCGCTTGAACAGTCAATCATAAGCAGGATATACACCTGGAAGTTCCCATCTATATCCGAGGGTGATGTTACTATCATATACCCATTTATATTCATCCGTGGAGGTTAATCATTTTATCAGTATGAAATATTAATCAATTAATTAACATACTGAACAATAGATATTGTAAATATGATAAAGAATATATACATATCGCGGAAGAAGAGAAGATACGGACCCTATACAATAGCAGAGATTAGGGAGCTTGCGATAGATGGCAAATTAGACATTAATGACTGGATTTGGATTCCAAACAAGCGGGAGTGGGTAAAAGCAGAAAACATCAGTTCTATCGCCAATCTAATAAAGAAAACAACCACCGAAGAGAAGAAATACTACATTCAAAGAATGGGTATAAAAGTAGGTCCCTATACAAAAGACATGCTGATATCCATGGTTAACAAAGGGGAACTGAAACCAGATGGACTGATAGAGATAGAAGGCAGTTGGAAAAAGATGAGCGAAGTATTCTTTGAATTGCCAACTGAGGTATCATCCAGAGATAAAGAAAAAGAGGTTAGTGAGAAAAAATGGGAGCCAACAGATAGTGGAATATTCAAACCACCTGAAGAGGTAAAGGAATTTAAATACAGGAAATATATTGAAGAGGTAGATGATAGCAATGATTTTATAAAGTCCTTCTTTGCAACTACACTTATATATGCGGTGATAATCATATCCGCCTTCTATGTAAGAGTCCCCTCACCCAAAACTACCAACGAAATTCCCATACCCCAGAGAGTGGCTGAGCTATTACCTGATGCAACATTAGATATACCAATACCAGAAATTGATACGCTTGGAGAGGGTGAAGGTGAAGGTCCAGGAACAGGTGGGGGTGGTGGAGGAGGTGGAGGAGGTGGTGGCTCTGGTGTAGGGCTTGGTCCCGGGGCTACTGGTGTCTTAGGTCTAATAACCAAAGTTGGACCCGGAGGGACAGTTGCAGATATGCTTGGCGGCGGAAGTGGCGATATAGACAGTATCCTGGGTAGTTTAGGTGGTCTCAAAACCTCAGGTCTCCCTACTAGTGGAGGAGGTGGAGGTGGGTTTGGACTTGGTGGTGGTCTGGGTCTTGGTGGCGGTCTGGGTGGAATTGATGACCTTATCTCAGGACTCGGTGGAGGTGGTGGTGGAGCCGAAAACACTATAAAATTAAAGAAAGAGGGTAGTGTGAAAATAACCGGACCATCTGGTATTACCGGTGCAGGTGCTGGCTCAGGTCAAAGGTCCTCTGCAATAATTAGAAGCGTCGTTGAGGCGCATAGAAGTGGAATTGAATATACATACAAAAAATATCTAAAAAGAGACCCAACCCTTGAGGGTAAGATAGTAGTCAGGTTCACCATCAGCCCCTCTGGTCAAGTTTCAAGTGTAGAGATTATATCATCCACTATGGGTTTACCAGCAATTGAAAAAGATATAATCAATCTGATATACAACTGGAGATTTCCACCCATTCCCGAAGGTGATGTAACTGTTATATATCCCTTCATATTCTTCTCCTCTGAGAGGGGCTATTAAAAAATCCTGTCAAATCTATGGTCGGTGAAGAGATAGTTGTATCCATTACAGCATATGACCCTTCTGGTGGTGCTGGAGTAGGTCAGGACCTTAAGGTATTCTCATCGCTCGGCTTCAATGGTTGTGGTGTAATAACTGGGATTATATCCCAAACCAGAGATAGTGTAATAAACTCAAACTTTTTACCACAGAGTGAGATTGAGCACCAACTTGATGCTATTTTCTATGAATTCATACCACTGGTAATTAAGATAGGCATAGTAGGTAAAGGTTATATTCTGAATACTATAAAGAAATACCTAATTAAAAATAAATATGAGAACTACATAGTCATTGACCCTGTATTTAGAGCAACCTGTGGAGACTCCATATCTGAGATTGAACCACAGGAGTTATCAAATGCACTCAGGAATATGCCAATAATCATAGTTGCTAATCAGGAAGAATTTAACAATATCTACAAATATGAAATTGTTGACCACCACCAAGCACTTTCTGATGCCTACAGAGAACTGAAAATACCTATTCTACTAACCGGGATAGAATCAAACGAGATAATAACCGACCTGTTAATTGCCAGAGAAGAGGTTCACGAATTTAGCTGTCCAAAATCTAATAATCAATTCCATGATATGGGTGGCGTATTATCAAGTGCTATTGCCTGTTATCTTGCCCGCGGATACGACATAGTAGAAGCAGTATCAAAAGCAAAGTTATACTTAAATGAAACTATGAACTATTCTGTCTATAACAGATGGTTGCTTAATATCGGTCTTGAACAATACATTGGTTCAGAGATAAATAAAGCGAAAGAATACCTGAGCGAACTTGCTGTTGATATCTGCTCTATAAAGAATCTACACGAAATTATTCCAGAAGTTGGTATAAATGCAGGAACCATAGCAATAAACAAAGTGGGTTTTGAGAGTGTAGTTGTCTTTGACAGACGAATAACCAGAGACAGGCGTGTCGGGTTTACAGAACCACCACATGCAATAGTTGATAATACTGGTTATATAGCAAGAACGCTTATTGCCTGCAATAAAAGGTGGTCAAATATCCAATCAGCAATAAACATAAAGATGAATGATAAGATAATGGAATGTATAAAGAAATGCGGACTGACAACAGCCAGGATAAAAGGCGATACCATCGCACCAGCGGTGGAGCAGATGATAGATGGGATTGATACAGACACAACACCAGACGCTCTCTATCATCTTGGCTTTGTGGGATTTGAGCCCATTGTAGTCATACTGGCAGATAGTATTGAAAACCTTCTTAATAAAGTATTACTGATAACCGAACAGCTTTAACTACATTCTCTCAGGTGCACTTATGCCAAGAACATTCAGACCATCTCTTATAACTGAAGCAACAGAGAAAGATAGCAACTGTCTGGCATAAGAAAGGTCTCTGTCAACTCCCAATATTCTGTTTCTTGTGTAATATCTATGGAACTTGCCAGCGAGATTATGAAGATAACAAGTCAATAACTGTGTCTTCCTACCCATAGCAGACATCTTTACTACCTGAGGGTAATAAAACACTTCTCTGGCAATCTCTTTCTCCTCTTCGCCATATAATCCCATATTTACTTGAAGATTATCAGGAATAAGAATACCCGCCCTCGTCGCCTCTCGCCTCAAACTTTCAATTCTGGCATACGCATATTGAATGTAGAACACTGGATTTTCAAGTGATGTCTTCTTTGCCACCTCAAAGTCAAAGTCAATATGAGCAGATGGTGCCCTATCAAGGAAGAAGAATTTGCACACATCAGGGCTCACCTCCTTCATCAACTCCTCCATAGTGATGTATCGTCCGAGGCGCTTCCCCATCTTCAACCGCTTCCCCTTCTCAACAATATTAACCTGCTGGGCTATGATTATCTCTAACCACCCCTCTGGAATACCCAGTGCCTTCACACCCGCCAGCATCATAGCCATATGAGCATGGTGGTCGGGACCAAGAATGTTTATTACCCTGTCATACCTCCTGCGATACTTGTTAATGTGATATGCAAGGTCTGCGAGATGGTAAGTATATCTGCCATCAGAGGTTATAAGCACCCAATCCTGAACATCACCATACTCTGATGTCTTTATCCACACTGCTTTATCAGCTTCATACAATGCGTTTCTATCCCTCAATGTATTCAGGACATTGTTATACTCTTCATCAGTTATGTATGACTGGTGATACCATCTATCAAACTCCACCCCGAAGTCCCTCAACACCCTTTCTTGTTCCTTCCGTATCTTCTCTGAAGCCCAAACACCAATTCCCTTTATATCTCTCATTCTGTACAGGTCTTTATTCATCTCACTGGCAAGTTCTTCAATATAGCGCCCTTTATAACCTTCATCAGGATATCTCACATCCTCACCATCTTCTATCTTCTTAGCAGTTAAAATTGACTCAGCCAGAAGGTCTATCTGTCTGCCCCTATCATTAACAAAGTATTCCTTCTCCACCTCAGCTCCCATCTTGCCAAGCAGGTTAGAAAGCGCCAGACCGAGAGCTGAAGCCCTTGCATTGACGATATTCAATGGACCAGTCGGATTTGCGCTGACAAACTCAACCTGTATTGAAAGGGGGGCTCCATCATTTTTCTTCAGGATATCCCAGCAAGAATATTCACGGTTATTTATTGCTTCATATAATGTATCAAGCAATATATTCCATCCAAGTCGCAAATTCACAAAACCTGGCTCTGCAATATCAACCGACTCAAATGTTATTCCACAACCCTCTACGGCTTTGACGATAGATTCGGCAATCTTTGAGGGTGGTTCTTTGAGGTGCTTCGCTAGGCGCATTGCAACCGTTATTGCTATATCACCATATTCCTTCTCTGATGGTATTTCTACAAGTGTATACCTTTTTATGCGGTTCAAATCATCATCATTAATCTCATACCTTGATTTAAGATGGTCTATTATTGCGTTATTTATTGCTTGTTCTACTGTTTTGAATGTATGTAAATTTTGCATCGCCCCAGAGCCTTTCTAACTGGTAATACCGTCTCATATCTTCCATAAAAATGTGCACTATTACGCTTCCATAGTCAAGTAAAATCCATTCTCCTTCTGGATAACCCTCAGAATGAGACATCATTACACCCTTCTTCTTCAAACTATTAATTATCTCCTGCGCCATTGACTTATTGTGCATCTGCGAACTGCCTGTGACTATAATGAAATAATCAAGCGTTTCAGATACCCCTGTCAAATCCATTACCACTATATCTTCACCCTTCTTCTCATCAATTACCTTTGCAATCTCATCAATTATCTCTTTATCCTCCAGAGAGAATCACCCCTTTCTCTAATTTTTTCAAGGTATCGCTCATTAAGGGATGTATTTTTAATCCAATACTCGTTATGTAATCAACCTTAAATCTTAACACCTCCCTTACCATATCATCAATATTATTCAAATCCAAAATGCTTCTCATCTCCTCAAAATCCCCATCCCTTGAGTCCTCTAAAATATCAGCGACCATTACTAATTTTGTCAGGTTGCACATACCAGGGCGTCCCGTGGTGTGATACCTTACTGCTTCAAGAATTCTCTCATCGTCAACTATCTGCTTTTCCCTGAGATAGTGATGCGCTACTATAGGGTGAAGCAGAGGTGTGCCTGATTTATATTCCATCTCCAGAACCTGAATGCCATTTATATCCACATATTCCCTGCTGTCTGCGTCTGACATCCCCCGGCACATATCATGAAGACAACCCGCTATATATGCTTTCTGGGGATTTTCAGAAAACCTCAGAGAGAGTTCCTTGGCAAGCCGTGCTGTGCCATACATATGTCTTCTTAGAACTTCACTTACTGGAAAAGAATTGATAATTCTATCAATATCCCATCTGGTCATACTACTTTCTACATTTAAATCTACCATAATATCTAAGCACTGACTATCCTCTCACTCAAATATCTCTCCACCTTCTCAGGAACAAGATATTTTATAGTAAGACCACTTCTTAACCTATTCCTTATCATTGTGGATGATATCTCTATAATCGGAGTCCTGACGCATACTACCCTATTTTTATTCTCCACAAGGTGCAATAAACCCTCATCCTTATCGTGACGCCACCTCCCTCTGTCAATTGACCTTGAGAACTTCTGAAATAGAACGAAGGTTTTCCTTCTCGGAACCACAACTATAATAGCTAATTTCAGTAATTCGTTATATCTGTGCCAATCCTTGAACTCATACAATACATCTGAGCCAACAATAAAAAACATATTATCCCTTCCATAAACAACTTCAAGCTCATTCAGAGTATCGTAAGTATATGATACACCGTTCTTCACAACCTCTACATCACTTACCTCAAATCTCTCGTCTCCCTCTGTTGCCATTCTTACTAATTTCAACCTCTCATCAGATGTAAGCATTGTATCATCCTTATGAGGAGGAATATTTACAGGAATAAAAATACATTTAGTAAGGTCTAACTTTTCTACTACTGACTGAGCTATTATCAGATGTCCTATGTGAATGGGGTCAAATGTTCCGCCTAATACTGCGACTTTATCGCTTGACATTTACTATCTTTTCAAATCTTACTATCTAGTTCCATCAACAACTTCCTGACATCACCTACATACTCTGAATCTGGATATTTCTCAATCAACTTTGTTATTGTGGTTCTTGCATCTTCATACATTTCCAGTTTATATTCAGCAATAGCCCTAAGATAAATCGCATCGTCCACCCACTCGGTATCATAATAATCCTTCTCTATCAACTCAGAATATACAATTACAGATTTATATTCGCCTCTCCTCATATAGAAACTCTCCGCCTCATACTCCTTTCTTGCCAGTTTATTTCTTGATTCATACAGTGCTTTTTTTGCATCATCTATCACATTACTGTATTGATATGTCTCAATCACGGTCTTGAATTTGTCTATTGCTGTCTTAGTGAGTGCCTGGTCAAGGTAGTAAGGGGGGGAAAGCCTCAGGTAGGAAAGACCTTCATAATAATATGCATCATCAACCAATTCGCTTCTGGCAAAATTTGATATCACCATTTCAAACTCTGCTATAGCATCCTCATACTTCTTCATATTATAATAACTCATACCAACCATGAACTGAGCATCATCAGCAATATTTGCCGAAGGATTAAATGTAACTACATTCAAAAAATACTCAATCGCCTTATCATAATGCCCTTCATCATACAACTTCATACCCTCCTCAAACGATGCTTCAGCACTCATATCATAGCTGACCATTATCTTCTTACCACCACATGAGAACATCAATACGATACAAGACAAAACAATTATTGACCCTATATACCCTTGTTTATTCAGAAATATCATGGATATTAATCAGTCCTAGCAGATAATGTAAAGAGCATTATTAATCCTGCTGTTATACCACTTACCAGAAGTGGTTCAATTATTGGATTCTTGCCCTTATCCTCTTCCTCTTTAGTTATCTGGACAT
Source organism: Candidatus Coatesiibacteriota bacterium (assembly GCA_003647715.1). GTDB lineage: Bacteria > RBG-13-66-14 > B26-G2 > B26-G2 > B26-G2 > B26-G2. The sequence continues at coordinate 6,338 of QMNJ01000017.1, read as the reverse complement.
ATCTTGCATCCTTTAAGTCATCCTTATACTTTTTAGGTATAATATCTTCATAACTTCCATGAATGTCTCCCGCCCAGAATATACGACCAGTTCCAACATCTTCAATCCTCACATGAATCTTAGAGGTTGCTACCCTTCTCACCATTCCACTCCCCAAATTATTGTAATCCACCTTTGCTATAAGCAATCTGTATTTAAGGAGATATTCATCCGCTTGATATTCATCAAACTGAACTCCTTCATTCGCTTCTAAATCCCCCTTCATTTCTTCATCCAATTTAATCTTCTCTTCTATATCAATATCTCCCCCACCACCAACACTACCTTCATCCTCAGTAATTCTTTCCTTCTCTTCACTCCCCTTTTCCCCAAATGTTTTATTAACCCTCATACCCATCTTTAAACCGCTCAATGAGAACACCCTTGCTAGAACATCTTCAAACCTCTCATAAATGAATGTATTATCCAGGTCTGAAACATCCTCCAGATTCTCAAAACCGCTTATCTCTATGGACTCTATGCCTTTTATTTCAAGGAGTCCCTGCAATGCATCTTCCATCGCCATAGTTATGGCTTCACCGTCAGTTTTATACTTACCTAAATCATTACCATTTGCGAAAATGACAGGTGAAAATATCAAAGATAAAATAAGAATAATTGCAACTGGTTTGTATTCTTCTATTCTCATATATATACCCTCCAGATAGTGTCCATTTCATCTTAAATCAATATCCGCTCTCTCCCCCACCAATCTTTAACAACCTACCATATCCCGGTTCAGTCGAGCCAAAGAAATTATATTCTCCATCGTTATCATAATCAACAAATATAAATATAGCACCAGTGTGGAACTCACCACCTGAGTGGTATTCCCACGCTTCTGTCGGTTCTGTCTCAAAGGTGCTAACATCTATCCCAACCATAGAAGACAACCCCATTGGCTGACTTGATATTTCGTCCGGTTCTCCATACTTCAAATAAACTCTCCCCATATCTGTTTGCCAACCCTCTTTGTTAGATATAGAAAACTTCTCGTTTACATACTCTAACCTCTCATAAAATGCTTCCTTCAACTCATTAAACTGTGTTTCAGGCGTAGGGTCCCTCCTCTTCCAAAACCTTTCTACAAAATATGGTCTCAGCTCAAGTGGTAAACTGTCATATAACTCTATCTCTTCTTTGTCACCAATTATGCTTATCTCTTTCCTTATCCGGGCTGATTCCTCCTCCGTATATGGCTTTAGCGACTTGCTCTGTAGAAGAAGAGCAAGCTCTGCCTCATATTCTTCAGAATAAACTACAAATGTTTTTCTCTTCTCCACTCCTTCTATCCTCACTATGAGTTGGTAATAACCCACACCAATCTCTCCTACCTTAAGAGTATCCACCAAAATTGAATGCCCTGAGACACTGTATCTACGCTCCATAGCCCATTTTTTCTCACCCGCTGCATCGGCAATTATATACTCAACTACCTTTTCCCCATCTCCAAAATGGTCAACCTCAAAATATAAAGGTATATTTACCGGTTCTCTGTATATCCTTGAGGGATTTGGTAAAACTATAAAACCATTCTTGAAAAATATACTCTGTTCATCTTCAGAGGTGTATATATTTGAAGCCAACTGTAGGTCATATATAATCCCATCACCCATATCTTTTATTTCCTCTATCTCCATTATACTGGTTCCAGTCGTTTTCGACAAAACATCTGTCACACCCAATTCCCCTCTATAGTATCCACCTTCTATTCTGTATGTCAACTGTTCCAGTATCAATCTCTCTGATTCTGCCTCCTCTAATGAACTAACACTCTTCTTCACACCCTCTATATCCTCCAGCACAACATTACCATCTTCATCCAACAACCTCACACCAAGCAGTAAGCTCGCCTCCAAACTCCCTTCAACCGTTTCAAATGTCAGCTGATTACATGGTATCCCGAAATATATCTCCAGATAGCAATCACCACTTCCATCCGGCACAGGAAAAACAGAATAATCATATATAAATCCCAATCCACCTTCCTGTGCCATCACAACAATATGAGAAAATGCAATTAAAGAAAATATAAGAATTATCCATCTCATAACACAGGATTATATCATATAGAATTACCCTTTCAATCCTAAAATAAAAGGGACGGGAATAATATAACCCGTCCCTCTTTCTTCTGCTCTATATCCGCCTAAAATGCCGAACCGAATGTAAATCTGTGAACTTTATCCAGCTCTGAGTAGTCGGAATACGCATAATCAACTCTTATTTTAGATATCTTCACACCTGCACCAAATGAATAGCTCCTAACATTGTAATCGCGTAACTCCCCTACTTCTCGGAACCATCCACCTCTCAATGCAAGCATATCCTTTATCCAGTATTCAGCACCGACGCTGACCTTCTCCTGACCATCATTGGGGTGAAGCGCGTCCGCCGATACAATAAGAGTATGAGTCGGGTTATCCTCAAAGAAAGTATATGCTATACCTAACCTTACAGAAACAGGCATTGAAAATTCTTTGAACTTCTTCTCTAATGTTGACTTATCTCTCTGAAGTTCTACATAAGTCCCGTCAAAGTTTGCATCAGGACCAAAGTTGGTTATTGCAATACCCATCTTCAGTGTTTTAAAACCCGTCTCATAAATCAATCCGACATCAAAGCCAAAACCTGATGCTGTGTAAGTGTCTATCTTCTCTCTAACATACTTCACAGTTCCACCAAATGCAAATTTAGGTATGAGCCACCTCGCATATGAACCACTGATTATCATATCCTGACACTTGAATGTTGTCCCATCACCTTCAGGATTCTCAGGTGTCGTTCGTTCAATTTCACCAATGTTTACCAGTGTGAACAGAGCGCCAATCGTCCCAAAGCCAAACTTCCTTGCAAATGTCCCATTCATTACTCTTATATCCGCAAGCCACTCAATGTCAGTGAATGTTACATCCGTTCCTCCTACATACGCAAGACCCGCTGGATTCCAATATGTAGCAGTGGAGTCATCAACCAATGCAACAACTGAATCGCTCAATGCTACAGCCCTTGCACCAATGCCTATCTTCAATGATTGCATACCAGCCGTTCCAGCCCTTGTTGCACCTCTCTCTTTGGTCTCTTCATCATCATCTTGTGCCAAGCATACTCCAGTAAATATTAAACCAAGAACCAGAAAATATATGATTAATCTCTTCATATCCTATATCCTCCTTCCTCCACTACTCTGCTTCCTCATCACTACCCACAATTATCGCAAACTTACCTATCTTCTCTTCACCATCAGGTGTGGATACACGATAAATGTATACTCCACTTGCTATTGCCAATCCAGGTCTTCCTGTCTTTGAGAAGTTAGATAGACCCCAATAGGCAACTCCATATACCTTATCTGCATAATCTATCCTATCTACCCACTCACCTGACAATGTGTATATGTCTATTGTGCATTTCGCAGGTAAGTTTATGAATGCTATCTTCTGCTCTCTCACCAGTGATGGCGCCCAGCCCTCCCAATCGCAACTTCCTATATACGGGTTGGGAACTACCTTCACATTGCTTAAGTCAGATGCAACCTCGGGAGCAGGTACCGCTGATGCCTGATTGGCTACCTTACCACCCATCACAGGCTCAATAACCAATTCGTCTCTGTAACTACCGAAATCATAAGGAACCACAGAGTAAAAATACCTGAAGCCGTTCTTCAAACGGTTATCCGTCCACTCAGGGTCGTTCTCAGGATATGTTCCATCATCTATGAAGTAATAATATGGTCCTTCATCTAACTGTGGAAGCAGGTCATTCTCATATGTGTATTGCTTCGCCATCCTAAGGTCTGGCTCAGTAGTGGACTCTCTCGGAGGGTCAGAACCATCTACTATACCATCGGGAACTCTCTCCTGCCTGTCTTCTGGTCCACTCTTGTTCCTCCAGCCCCAGGGTCTCCAGCAGTTCGTCTGGTCACTGGTATATTTATCCCACCAGGCTACCGCAACCCAGCCGGTGTCAAAACCAATAGCACTTCTCCACAGAATATAACCATCAAAGTCCACCACACCTGTTGACGAATCAGGCTCCTGCTCAAGGTTCTTACCTGGCTCATACTCCCTTGACCAGTGAATATCAACCTTGCTATCACCAGGGACAAGAATTAACTTCGGTGATGGTGGAGCACCAGCAACAACCCAGTCATCATCTGTCCCAGGAATTCCGTCGCCACCCAGCCAGTCCGCTAACATCTGGTCAAGATTCCTTCTCAGTTCAAGTATGCTTCTGCTCGGGTCTGAAAAGTCCGCACCCATGCAATGACCAAGATAGAAATCAATTGACTCGCCATCATGTAATGCGTCAAGAGGACCAAATGCAGGGCACATCCTCCAGTCATAAGGTGTATCTATCTCTTCATATACACCGGTGTCAATTAAATAACCATACTTATAAACATCGTTCTGTGGGTCATTCATTATGTCCCAGGAGTGCTGTGATGATGCGAATACAAACTCACCATCAGGATATGTTCCTAAATAACCGAATGGTCTTATACCCGTGTAACCGGGGAAGTTACCGTCGCTATCAAACATATATGAAGTGCTCCTTGGTTGTGGTGTGTCATAGTTCACTGCATCATACTCATCAGGTATTCCATCTGGTGAATGAACTGACCATACCTCACCAGGATTTGTGGGATTGGTCCACTCATCGGTATTATCATTACCCTCATAGCCAACCAGGTCGTCAATATAGTCAAGAGAACCACCGACATCGCAATCATAGGGCCAGCCAATATAGAGTTTATCAAGTGTCTTTCCTGACACATTCTTCAGTGTGTAATGATATATTATCCAGTCATCGTGGTCTGGAACACCCCATTGATAACTGTGCCTCTCACACTCAAGACCAATTGGACCTGCCTCTTCTGCACCACTGTCATCACAGTATGTCCATCCATCAAGGTCTGATACGACCTCAACATAATCTGGCCAACCCTCCTGGTCGCTCATCCACATATGACTTGCTGCATCTTCTATTGGTATCCATTCTACATTGGCATCCCAGGTGTATGATGATATAACATAGACATTTCCTCCTTCATCCTGCCAGCCAACCCATATTGTTGAATGGAAGTGATAGTCATTACCAGAACCACCAGGCCATTCACCATGGTAGTTGGCATCATCATCCTGGACATTAGCCTCTTCCATACAGTTCCATATAGTCATCCAGAAGAGACCTGCATCATGATGCCCTTTACTAACACTCCAGGGGGCATAGGTGTTGATACCTTCTAATCCGGTTTTCATATTAAAAGTTGCCGCTGTAAATACTAACAGAATGGACAGGGGGACAATAGTTGCAAGAACCAGTCCTTTGTATTTATCCCTCATATCAATACCTCCATTTTCGCTAAACCAAATATATTACAATTTTAGGGGGTAAGGATATCGCCCTACCCCCCAATATAAATATATTAGAACTCTACGCTTACTCCACCTCTTATAACCATTGGAGCGCAATATACTTCCATATCGTCGTATGGTCCATCAGGGTCGTTGTATCTGTATAGCCATGTTGTCCAGTCAGAGCCAGATCCGGTTCCCTCATCAGCACCTAGGTTCTGAACATTCTTTCTGTTGAGAAGATTCCTGACCTCTGCAAAGAGAGAGTATTTCATGCCCCACATATGGATGTCATAGTTTGCTTTGACATCCAGGTCAAGCGTCCAGGGCATACGCTTATCATTAATCTTCGGCTGACCTATCTCTGGGCTGGTTGAGTATGGCATACCCGAACCATAAACCATTGTAACATTGACTCCCCATCTCTCAACATCCCTGATGTCAAGTGTTAAGTCAATGGTATGTGTCTGGTCCCAATCAAGGTAGTTCTCCGTCTGGGGGAGGACCCAACCATAATAAGCGTAATCATAACCCTGACGATAACTGGATGCCAGACCCTTTGCGATGGAGAATGTGTAACCAACCTTTGCTGCAAACATCTTGGAGAGCCGTTTGTCAAGTGTTACCTCAAATCCCTTCACATTACCAAATGTAGCATTACAGAACCTCGTAATATTACCAACCTTAACATCCAACCTCTCGGTATCAAGAAGGTCCCTGATGTCTTTGATGAATACAGTCGCATCTCCAACCATTGTTTCAGTGAAGATATGCTCCACTCCTAACTCATACTGAACGGTCTTCTGGGGTTCAAGGTCGGGGTATCCAACCAGTGGGAATGCTCCCTGTGGTTCCTGCTGTGTGCTCATATAGAGGAATCTGAATGCTGGAATCTGGAAGAAATGACCGTATGAGAAATGAAACTTATCCCTCTCTGTGATT
>QMNJ01000016.1 GCA_003647715.1 Candidatus Coatesiibacteriota bacterium | reverse complement strand
TTCTAATATAGCATATATAAATCTAATGGGTCAATAAATTATACATTATTACTATAATATATGCTACAAATATAAAACACACCAACAATAATGTTAATAGGTTCAAATCGCCTATATAATTGAAGGTTTCTGTTACTTCTTAACCTCTTCTACACCCTCCTTCTTTCTCATCTCAAATAGGGCAATTAGAACAGAACCAATACCAAAGATGAACGCAAGCATCAACACTATGAACCCTATCAGCGATATAACATTGCCTATGGTTTCAAAGGCGCCACCGAAGAGTGCTACTACTGAACCAATGATAGTAAGCCCTGAGATAAGGCATATACCAATGAATGGCGACAGGTATCTCCTTCCCTTGATACCGACAAATATACGGTCTGCAATGGTGTTGCCAAGTGCAGAACCACCAACCATCCATCCTAAAATCCAAGCAACCAGCAACACAGGCACCAGAACGATACCCACGATACTGAAGACCAGAACAACCACAGCGAGAGGTAGCACAATATTTGCAGATATACCTATGAGTGAAGACCTTACGAACCTATTCTCAAGGTTCTGTTTTACCTTATCATATTCCTCTGGAAAGGCGGAAATGAAACCCAGAGATAGAAGAACCCATAGAGCAATAACGACGATGACGAAGGATAGTTGTGCAAACCCTTTTAAGAGTGGTGAAGCGCCGAACCTCACTATATTATTAATTACCTCAGGAGATAGAAATGCTACTCCACTGATATTCACCTTCTCGCCATCAATCACCGCTGTGTCAGAGACATGCATCTCCCCATTTATTGATACCACATCACCATTTACAACCGCAAGGTCACCAATGTTTATATCACCACCAATACACACTATATCGCCTTTAACTGACCCATCTACTGAGACATCAACACCAATACCAACTATGTCACCATCTATAACCTCTTCCGGTCCAACAACAATATCTTTACCACCAATGCTTACAATATCGCCCTCTTCATCTACATCCATCTTTGATTTCAACTCAATGAACTTATCTGTCCCATCCTCAACTCCCTGTATCTCCTCCTCAGAAGTGATAACCTCCTCCGACACCCCCACTTTAACATCTTCTTCTACATCAACCTCACCTGTATTGACTAAAGCGTATGCGGATAATGCGACTAATACGGTCAACAGTAGCGTAATTCCAAAGCATTTCACATCTCAACCTCCATAAACTAAAATCCTACAATGGTTGAAGCCCTGACAAACCTCAACCTCATATACCAGACAATAACAGCAAATAGATATATAGATAGGGCAGACGCAAATAGCACCAGAAACTGTGATACCTCACCTGATATCAGAACCATAAGAACCCTTCCTACGATGGACATAACCGAACTTAACTTGCTCAATACATCCAGCCCAATCAGCATTACTTTCATATAATCAAACACGGTGCTAAGATTTAGTATGAGACCTGAAAGAAGCGTAGATAAGGTGAATAATCCAAGCATGCAGATTGAAACCACAGAAGCAAGTCCCACCAGAACTCTGGTGATATACCATCGTCTCCCAACCTCTATGACGCCCTCCCTCAACAGTTTCTCCCTCACTGCCTTCCACTGATGTGAGTCCGGTTTCTTATTCAGTATGTCAGCACTCTCTTTATGAGCCCTTAACAACCATTGGTAATACGACATACAATCCGAGCAAGCAACAATATGGGTCATAACATCAGAAGACAGTTTCTTATTCTCTAACACTGTCTCTTCAATCGCCCTCCTCACTTCATCGCATTCTTTCATCTTGCCTTATCCTCCATATATAAAAACGAAATAATCATTGCTTTGTTTCTATATTAATCCTTTTGAGCATTTCTTTCCTGCCGCGGTGAATATAGGTCTTTACAGTCCCCACAGGTATTCCAAGCGCCTCTGATATCTCCTCATACCTCAAGCCCTGAAAGAATCTCAGATACATAACCTCTCTGTATTCAGGTGCAAGCCCATCAATCACCTTCAGTAATTCCACCATATCAGACCTCGCCACAATCTCCGATTCTGGAGTATGCTCTATTGCTGGTTCTGCAACATCATCAATAGAGACCGTAATAGACCTAATATGCTTCCTGTGTTCGTCTATCAGGTGATTTCTGGCTATCTTGAATAACCAGGCGCGAAAACTGCCCTTACCAAATGACTTTATAGATTTAAACGCCTTTATAAACACTTCCTGCGTTAAATCCTCCGCCTCATTTCTGGACCTGACATAGCTGAGGCAGAAGTAATATATGGGACTGTAATAGTGCTCAAAGACCTCCCTAAATGCTCCCTCATCGCCAATCTTACACTTCTGTATCAGAATCTGTTCTTCCACATTAATGTAAACTGCACCCAAAATCTATCAAAGAAGTATATCTACAATACCAAAATATAAAATCATATCCAATATGCAAAAGATGTAAAAAATATTGACAGAACTAACAAAAAATGTTAGCATTTTGTTAGTTTGACTGGTAAGGTAATCAAAGCACCAGCGAAGATTAACATTACTCTCAATATCGGTGAGAAGGTGGCGGATTTACATCCTATAAAAGCAATTTTCTTAAAGATAGACCTCTATGACGAGATAGAAGTCGCAGAAGAAGGTGATGGTTTACAACTGAATTCGGAGACCTTTTATGAACAAAATACTGTAGTAAAATCTTATAATATACTGAAAGAGGCGGGATATAATCCTGGAGGATTAAAGGTGTCAATAAATAAGAATATTCCAGCCGGAGGAGGATTGGGAGGTGGTTCATCAAACGCTGGTGCTATACTCAACGCGATGAATGAGATGTGCAACCTGAATATCAGCAAAGATAAACTGCTTGAATATGGTTTAATGGTTGGTTCCGATGTGCCATTTTTTATAGTGAACAGGAATGCTTATGTGTCCCACTTCGGCGAGGTGATAACACCTATTGAGGTAGGAGAAATGCCCGACATACTCGTCGCCTTCACTGATAGAGGATGCAATACAAGTGATGTTTATAACAAGTTTGACAAGATAGGAAGAAAAAATAGGGATAAAAGCAACTTCTCCTGGAACAGATTTATATATAGCATTGAGGTGGGAGATATTGATACAATAGAGGCAATGATGTTCAACGACTTAGAACCGGTGGTTCTTGAAGAGAGGGAGGACATAAGAACGGCTAAGGAAATAATGAACAGACACGGCTTGAGATGTGTTATGATGAGTGGTAGTGGGTGCAGTGTTTTTGGCTTCTCTAATAATAGGAATATAATAGCCGATACAGAAGATGAATTAAAGAGTAAGGGTTATAAGATACATATAGGAAGGATAATAGCGTAGAACACTAAAAACAGGAACCGAGAGGTAGGTGAATACAATGGAGGTAACAGAGGTAAGACTCTCACTAAGGAACGAAGACAGATTGAAGGCATATGCCACAGTAACCTTCGATGACTGCTTCGTGGTAAGAGGGCTCAAGGTAATAAGAGGAGACAAGGGACTGTTCGTTGCAATGCCCAGTAGAAAGATGAGAGATGGCTCGTATCGCGATGTGGCACATCCCATCAATATGGACACCAGAAACTACATCCAGAAGATAATTCTTGATGAGTATGAGAAGCAACTGGATAAAGCCCTGGAGCTTGCTAAAACAACGATTGTAGAATAAGTATAATTGGGGCGTAGGCAAGTGGTAAGCCACGGGACTTTGGATCCTGTATTCGGGGGTTCGAATCCTCCCGCCCCAGATAATCAGAATAATAGTTAAGAAACTACTATGTTAAAATACCCTTAATGGGTAGAGACAGAGTAGTATTAGTTCATAGTTATGCTAAATGGGGTGGTAATCTAAAGATTACTAAATATCTTCTGGAGCATCTGTCATCTCAGAACTTAGAGGTCGGCTTTGCATATCCACAAGACACTGAATATGCTTATAGATTTGAACATCTGAATATAATTCCTATACAATATAAGTGGAGAAACAAATATGATATTATGGGCTTATTAGATTTTGTTATCAAGATTATCAGGTTCAACCCAAAATTAATTCACTCTCACAATCGTCAGGCAGACCTCCTCACCGCCACAACCTCACTCATAACCGGCATCCCTGCTATCACCACTCAACATGCTCAGATTAACATTGATGATACCACCTTCAAAAAGAAACGAGATATTCCCGCCCAGATATATCGCCTAATACTGCGAACCGCATTCAGAAAGGTCATCGCTGTCGCCAAACATCTGGAAAAAGAGATACAATCAGAAGCATTCCATATACCCTCCTGGAAAATGACGACTATCCACAATGGTATAAGACCAATGAAGGTAGTAAAAAGCAAAATTAGGAAGGAACTTGGTATAGTTGAAGATGATGTGATAATAACCGAGATAGGCACTATTTCAAAGAAGGGGCATAATGACCTCGTCAGGTCAGCGAAGTATCTCTTTGATAGGGGATACCAACCCAGATACATTATTGTGGGGTCTGGTAGGGAAAAACAGAAAGTAGTGGAACTCATCAACAGTTCAGGTTTAGAAGATTACTTCTACCTACTGGGGGAAAGAAATGACATCAGTGAAATACTATCCGATACTGATATATTCGTTCTGCCTTCATACAGCGAAGGTCTGCCTGTCTCAATACTGGAAGCAATGAGTTTAGGTATCCCCGTAATAGCAACACCAGTGGGCGGAATAACCGAAGCAATAATTGATGGTCATAATGGCTTAATAGTTGATACGGGCTCAACAACTCAATTAGCAGAAGCAATAGCAAAACTGATAGAGAACCAAGAACTGAGAAACACACTCGGAGAGAATGCAAGAAGTGATTTTTACAAGAAATTCAATATTAACAGAATGCTTGATGAATATATGGATATTTATTACAAATTCGTTAACCTCTGAATTAAGATATGGTAGAACTTGAAGTTAGAATACGAATCAAACTGATGTCATGGGTTGCCACTTTGAGAAGTGCAATTGAGACATCAACATACTATTTGTTTTCACCATTGATTCTCATCCTAAAACGCCTTCTAAGAAAAAGTAGCGACAACGATAGTATTCTCATCATTGAACGCATCTTGAGGATTGGTGACACTATCACAGCAATGCCTGCTATAAGAGCGATTAAGAGGATACACAAAGGACAGCAGATAGTCCGACTGGTAAATCAGAATATAAAGCCATTATTAACTGCTATTGGAAATGATGAAAACACAATTTATTTCACGAATGGCGGGTTCTATTCTTTTATCAAGCAATGTATGGATATACGCAGGATGAATTTCAAACACGCCTATATTTTGGTAACAGACCGAACAACCGCTATATTCACTATGCTTACGGGGATACCTCATACAACCGGATTTGACTACAATAAAAGAGGTGTTTTCTTCTCTAACCCCATATCCGCACCGGACTTCATAAACAAGCCCGCATTCAATTACAGGAGCAACAGCAATATCTATAATATCAAGCATGTCTGGCTGAAGCTCATAGATAGAACCCTCACCGATATTGTCCGAGATACTAAATTCACCTACTATATTGATGCAGAGAGCAGAGAGTGGGCTAAGAGAAGAATATCCCATCTTAAAAGACCGATAATACTGTTTCACCCGCCTTCGCTCTCCTCATCAAAACTATGGATGAAGGAGCGTTGGGTTGAACTGGGTAAGAACCTTATGAAAAAGGAATTTAGCATCGTAATTAGCTCTGGTATGGGTGAACACCAGTATGCCCTTGATATTGCACATAAATTGAGAGTTGAATGCCTTGCGGGTGAAACCAATATCCCACGATTGTTCGCCTTGATAGACATTCTGGATGGTGTAATCACCGTAGATACATCAATCGGGCACATTGCCTCACTGCTCGGGAAACCGGCAGTAGTTCTGTTCGGACCGAGCGACGAGAGAATATGGGAACCGGACGGTATCAACACGGCAATAGTAAAGGGCGATACATTCTGTAAAAGATGCAAAAAACCATCATGCTTTCAGAGAAGGCATCTCTGTATGGAAACTATAACAGTTGAGATGGTAGAAGATGCGCTCTTAAGAGTTATTAAATGAGGAATGGAAAGAAGTTATAAAACTGAAGCCGAACTTGCTTACAAGAATGGTAAGTGGCTCACCGAGAACATATGCCTCCCTCCATATATGTCTCTTGGTGCTTGTGGTAATATAGCTGTCTTTGCTATAAAACTGCTGGCCGGAGACCTCAAAGGTAGGACGGTGGCGGATATAGGTGGCGGTGATGGAACTATACTACACTACATTGGGGGAAATAGAGCCCGCCTTGCCCTTATATGCGATATTGCACTATCACCTCTCAAGAGATGCCCCTTCGCCTCAATAGAGGGGAATGCCCTCTCACTTCCAATGAAAGACGAGACGGTAGATATTATCATCACAAGTGACATGCTTGAACACCTGCGCCAGGAAGATATAAAACCGGTGATGAAAGAGATATCCAGGGTCGTCAAGCGAAATGGCAGAGTGGTAATACACACCTCATGCTTTGGTTACTATCTTAGAAGGTTGGGAATACCATTCACTGGCAGGAATAGGTTGGACAGATTTGACCTTGAGGATGGTCATAAGAACCGCCTTACCAGGGATGAACTTATTAAAACCGCCTATGAATGCGGTTTAGTAATAAGAAGGGAGATACACTATAAACATCTGTTCCAGCCGCTTCTAAGAAGATTGAAATCAATGATTATGAAGGGTAGAGGCAATAATGCAAGTAAACTAATGATAAAAGAGATGAATGTAGTAACAAAGATAGTTAGATATATATTCTCATTGCTCTCCTTTTTTGACATAATACTTTTCAGTAATATTCCTGGGGGAAGCATCATCGCCGAGTTTAGAAAACTATAAACATCTATTTATGAGAAGATAGGAATAGTTAAGACCTATGCCCTCAGAAAGATGAAGATTGTCCAGAAGATAAGAAATAATATAAAGGCGCCTAACCCAGAGAGACCCATATAAAAACATCGCCTTCCGAACAAGCGACCCTCTTCTGTCATGTGATGTGAATAACCCAGAGCGAACACAAACCCGAGCAATGGAAGGAGAAACGATACTATATAGTATAGAAACACCCTCTTCGGAACATCATCTGATATTTCTCTATCCATCAACTTTTTCTCTTTCTCTTTCCTTTCCATAACTGAAAGAGTATATCACCAGCATCACTGCACCAATAACTATTGAGGCATCAGCTACATTGAAAGTATGCCATGTGAAGAGATTGCCTATATGTAATTGGATAAAGTCAATTACATAGTCAAAACGAATTCTATCAAGGACATTGCCAAAAGCGCCCGCCATAACCAGTGCAAGACCCACCGATAGATACCCACCCACATTTCTAATTGAATATGCATAGAAGAACGAGACAACGAAAAGAGTTGCAACACTCAGAACTGTAATAATGTCTCCTCCACTCTGGAATAATCCAAAAACCCCACCCTTATTCCGCACGAATACGAAATCAGCAAAACCCGGGATAACCACCACCCTTGAGCCAAGAACCATCTTTTTCGCAATAAGATATTTCGTTAGTTGGTCTATAAGAAAGACGCCAAAAGCAACGATATGATACTTCATTCCACTCAGTTTACTATGACCTTGCTCCTCTCAAACTTCATCTGACATTTAACACAATACGGTGTATATGGTATCGCCCTCAACCGCTCCAATGGTATCGGCGACTTACATAATATGCAAATCCCAAATGAACCATCATTGATTCGCTCCAGTGCATCATCAATCTGACGAACCACCCTGTTAATTCTATTTATCAACTCTGCAGTCATCTCCCTACTATGGCTGTTATCTGAAACCTCAGCAGGGTTTATAAGGAGCGAAGACAATGTCCCCTGATGGTCTGAATCCCGCTCCATCAGGTCCCTTTGCTTCCTCTTTATGGTCGTTATAATCCTTTTTCTCTCTTCCAGAAGTGCTTTCTTGAATTCCTCTAACTCTCTTCTTCTCATACCAACCACCCCCTTTTCTTATTTATCCGAAATAATTATACCACATCTCGGACATAAGCCCTTTACATCCCTAACCATTCCTATCTCTTTTGAATAGTGCCAGCACCTTGGACACTTCTCCCCTTCCGCCTTCCTCACCTTTATCATCAAGTCACCATCAAATACAACACTTACACCTTCACCTTCCAATCTCTCCTCGCTAAACACCACAGAAGATACAATAAATAACTCTGGTAATATCTGTTTGGCTCTATTCAGTAATTCTCTTACCTCCCCCTCCGAATATAATACTACCTCAGCATCGAGCGAATGACCGATATCACCTGACTTTCTCAAATCCTCAAGTGCCTTGTTTACCTCGCCCCTCACCTCCATCAACTTCTCCCACCTGCTATACAATTCCGGCCTCTCCCACTCATCTATTGTTGGTAAATCCCCAAGATGAACACTCTCAACATCCCTCATCGTATCAGGTAGGTTTTGATATGCCTCTTCAGTAGTAAAGGGAATTATTGGAGCCATAAGAAGAAGAAACTCTTTGAGTATTTTAGAAATCGCTGTCTGTGCAGACCTTCTACGAGGCGAATCCGGCTTTTCAATATACAATCTGTCCTTTAGAACATCAAGATAGAAGGCACTCATATCCTCAGCACAGAAATAATGAACAGAATGGAATATCTTATGAAACTCCATCAACTCGTAGTAAGAGAGAACCTTCTTTTTCAACTCGTTGAATTTCATCAGTGCATATATGTCCATCTCCTCCATATCTTCCAGAGAAACCGAATGCTTGGTCGCATCAAAATCATAAAGATTACCCAGCATAAAGCGAATGGTATTCCTTATCCTTCTATAAACCTCAGCAACCTGGTCTAACAGATTGAACGAAAGCACAATATCATTACGATAGTCCTCACTCGTTACCCACAACCTGAGAACATCCGCACCATACTTATCAGTAATCTCATTGGGAGAGATAACATTACCAAGGGATTTATGCATAGCCCTTCCATTTTCATCAATCATAAAGCCATGCGTGAGAACTGTGCTGAACGGTGGTGCACCTCTTGTAGCCATAGCAATAAGTAGTGATATCTGGAACCACCCTCTGTGCTGGTCACTCCCCTCTAAATACAGGTCAGAAGGCCACTGAAGACCATTTTCGGGCTTCAGAACCGCAAGGTGGCTGGAACCCGACTCAAACCATACATCAAGAATATCATTGCCCTTACTGAACCTTTTTGAACCACACTTCGGACATTTAGTCCCTGGAGGTAGAAGTGAATCCGTCTCCTCCAAATACCATACCTCAACGCCCTTTTCTCTGACTAGATTCTGAAAGAACTTCAATGTTTCATCACTTACAATCGGCTCATTACACTCATCGCAGTAGAAGATAGGTATAGGCACACCCCAGTTCCTCTGCCTTGATATACACCAATCGGGTCTCACATTAAGCATCCCCACTATGCGCGCCTGACTCCACTTTGGAATCCACTCTGTCTCCTTAACAGCTTTGAGAGCGCGCTCACGGAGGCGGTTGTTGTCAACCGCTACAAACCACTGCTCAGTCGCCCTGAATATAATTGGCTTCTTACACCTCCAGCAGTGTGGATATGAATGGCTTATTCTCTCCGCACCCAGAAGAGCACCCCTCTCCTTAAGCAGGTCAATAATATCCTTATCTGCGTCAAACACGAACCTACCCTCAAATAGTTCTACCTCCTCAGTAAACCTACCCTTATCATCAACTGGGGTAAGAATAGGAAGTTCATACTTCTTTCCAGTGATGAAATCATCGTGACCATGACCTGGCGCCGTATGAACACATCCGGTCCCCGCCTCAGATGATACATAATCAGCCAAAACTACAATTGATTCTCTTTCTATAAACGGATGTTCTGTAACCACACCTTCAAGCTCCTTGCCTGAGAATGTTGCTACCTCTTCATATTCACCGAGATTCATCTTTGGGATGGGGTCTTCAATCATATTCATTGATAGAATATATATACCCCTCTCCGTCTTTAGTGCAACATACTTAAATCCAGGATTTAGAGCTATAGCCACATTGGCAGGAAGCGTCCACGGTGTTGTAGTCCAGATTACAAAATATACAGGTAATTTATATCTCTCTCTAATGTCTTCCAAACCCCTTACAACCTTAAAGGTAACAAATATTGAATATGCTTCCTTATCAGAATACTCAACCTCTGCCTCTGCAAGAGCGGTCTCACATGAATAGCACCAGTAAACGGGTCTAAATTGGCGATATATATAACCCTTATTGAACAGGTCTCTGAATACCTCTATGACTGTCTCTTCATATTTTGGGTTCATAGTCAAATATGGTGTGTTCCACCTTCCAAAGACCGCTAATCTCCTGAACTCATCCCTCTGTATTTCAACATATTTCATAGCAAATTTCCGGCATGCCTCTCTAATCTCAACGGTGGTCAATCCTCCCTCTTTCTTCTCAATCTCCTGCGACACCTTCAGTTCAATGGGAAGACCGTGACAATCCCACCCCGGTAAATATGGTGCGTAGAACCCGCTCATGGTCTTATACTTGACCACAATGTCCTTCAACACCTTGTTTAGAGCGGTGCCAGCATGAATGTGCCCATTTGCATAAGGGGGACCATCGTGAAGCACATACAGAGGACGCCCCCGTGACTTCTCTTCAATCTTGTTATACAGGTCCATATCCTCCCATTTCTTCAATAGCTTCGGTTCGTTGACCGGAAGATTCGCTCTCATAGGGAACGAAGTTCTGGGGAGGTTTAATGTCTGCCCAAAGTCATTCTTTTTCTCAACCATAATAAATCTCTACTTATAATTGACAGTCAATATAACAAAGGTGTATAACACAGTCAATACTCTCAACAAATTTGTAAAATCCCAAATAATATAGGCAAATATAATACCACTATCTTTCAGCTTTTATGACCCAAATATACTACAACGATTTTTATCTAAGATTTAGTCAAATTTAGCAAACCTTTTTTTAGAGCGCCAGATAGCCCACCATAGAAATAATAAAGAAACTGCCAATACAGGTATATAAACAATTGCTCTGTTACCATGAACAACTATTATTGGAGCAATAAGAAGTGCCACCAGATTCATAACCTTTATTAATGGGTTCAAAGCAGGACCTGCGGTATCCTTGAACGGGTCACCAACCGTATCACCCACAACCGCAACTTTATGCGCCTCGCTCCCCTTTCCACCAAATTCACCATCCTCAATTAACTTCTTCGCATTATCCCAGGCACCGCCCGAATTCGCCAGAAATACTGCAAGTAGCTGACCTGAGAGTATTATCCCAGCAAGAAATCCACCCAGCGCTTCCACCTTCAATAGAAAACCCACCAATATAGGTGTTATTATGGCAATAATACCCGGACCAACCAGTTCTTTTAATGCTGATGTGGTGCATATATCAACACATCGTGCATATTGCGGTTTCGTCTTCCCCTCCACAAGCCCCTTAATCTCTCTGAACTGCCTTCTTACCTCTTTTATGATTACACCAGCTGCTCTTGATACCGCTCTTATCATTATAGAAGTGAACAGAAACGGAACCGCACCACCGATAAGAAGACCTATAAACACCACCGGCTTCGCCACATCAATAGACACAAGACCTGTCTCCTCAAAATATGAACCAAACAGCGATGTCGCAGCAATGACTGCACTTGCTATGGCAAAACCCTTTGTTATCGCCTTGGTTGTATTACCAACCGCATCCAGTTGATGCATTATACTCCTCGCCTCCGGTTCAAGGTTCGCCATCTCGCCTATGCCGTTAGCATTATCAGCTACTGGACCATATGTATCCATTGAGACAATCAGTCCCGTGGTGGTAAGCATGCCCATACCACAGAGAGATATTAGATATAAGGCAAGGGTGGTATCTCCTCCAGCAATCAAAAACGATGCAAATATTGAGACGGCAATAACTACAATAGCCCAAACGCTAGATTCCATACCAAAGGAGAACCCAGCTAAGATATTTGTTGCATGCCCTGTTGTGCTTGATTCCGCAATCTCCTGCACCGGCTTCTTCTTTGTTGATGTGAAATACTCAGTCAAAAGAGATATTGCCACGGCAAGGGCAAGACCTATTACCGAAGCCCAGAAGACCCTTAAATCCTCAACATAATAGTTAGCAAAGAAATACAGACCAATAGCAGTCAAAAGTGCTGATATAAAGAAGCTACGATTTATTGGTGCCATAGCATTCTTTTCTTTCTTCCTCGCTTTGACCAAGTATGTCCCTATAATTGATGTGATAACTCCTATTGCCCTTACAATAAGTGGAAATATTACCCCTATTCGTCCAAATACATACCACCCTAAAATCATGGATGCAACAAGCGTTACCTCATAGGACTCAAACAAATCTGCCGCCATACCAGCACAATCGCCAACATTGTCCCCAACATTATCCGCAATTGTAGCAGGATTTCTGGGGTCATCCTCGGGGATACCCTTTTCCACCTTTCCAACCAGGTCTGCACCAATATCCGCCGCCTTAGTATAGATGCCACCGCCAACCCTCATAAACAACGCAATTAAGCTTCCTCCAAAACCAAAACCAATAAGCACCTCATATGCCTGCTCGCCATAGATTATGAATATGGTGGTGCAACCAATCAGACCAAGACCAACGGTGAACATACCGGTAATGGTGCCTGTCCTGAAGGCAATTTCAAGCGCCTTAGAGAATGAATGTCTCGCCGCCTCAGCAGTCCTGACATTACCTCTAACCGCCATCATCATCCCCCCAAAGCCAACCAGTCCACTGAAGAACGCCCCGGCAAGAAAGGATAAAGACCGCCCCAATCTCATCGGCATGTTAGCACCGGTGAAAAATAAAAAGATGGCGAGCACAACCATTATTAAGATGATTGTCTTGAATTGGCGCCTGAGATATGCCCCCGCCCCCTCCCGAATGGCAGTTGCAATCTCCTGCATTTTCTTGGTCCCGGTGCTGTAAGACATAATCTGTCTTATGAGATATAAACCATAGAGTATCCCGATTAAACCGCAACCGAGAACGCTCCACACAGCTACCTTCTCAAAAAGCGAATACTCACCCATTTCTATGCCTCAGCTTTGAACTCAAGATGCATAAAGTTAATATAAAAGGTGAAATCAGTCAAGGAATTATAAAATATTGCATTCTACCATCTCCCTAATTGAGAACAACCCCCATAAACCTTTTAATAATACCTGAAACCACATTCGCCAGATATTCGTAATAATCAATACTGTCAACAAGAGGGCAGGGAAGCCACCACACCCTCTCATCGGCGGTAAACCAGGTCAACTGCCTTTTAGCATAACCTATAGTATCACAGATAATCTTATCCACCACCCTATTTAATGACATAGCACCCATCAGGTAATAATAAATGTCTTCATACCCAATTGCTTTGAACACTGGGTCTCCTAAACCATAACCTGCCTCCATAAGCCCCCTTACCTCCTCTACGAAGCCATCATATATCATTCCAATTGCCCTATTTTCTATCCTTTCATCAAGTTCACACAAGGGAAGTGTTATTCCTAAGATAAGACCATTAAGGGTATCATTTACCTTCTCTTCCTTCCTGATATCTGATAACCTCTTACCTGTTGAGAAGATTATCTCAAGAGCCCTAGCCACCCTCATAGGATTTCTTTTATCAATCTTTCCTCCTGTATCGGAGTCAAGATAATTCAACAACCTGAATGCTCGCTCAACACCATAGCCCTCTACAATCCTCACTACTCTCTTCCTTACCTCTTCATCTATCTCGCCAACTTCGTGAAATCCGTCCATAATAGCAGATAGGTAAAAACCTGTCCCACCTACCAGCAAAGGTATTCTACCTCTGTTATTTATCTCTCTAATTGTCTCTTTTGCCATCCTTGCATAATCACCTGCCGAAAATGTCTCGGATGGTTTTAGAAAATTGTAAAGATGGAACACTCCCTTCCTCTTTTCATCCTCAGTTGGGCTGTCAGTGCCAATAAGAGCACCCTCATATATCTGACACGAATCCATACACACGACCTCAAAAGCCCCCTTATGCTTCTCTAAAAGCTCAATTGCTACCCTGCTCTTTCCTACACCCGTAGGTCCAACAAGAGCAATGAAATCAAACCTCCTGTTATGCTCCATAACTCCATTAAGAACTCAATCGTTATCTCCTGCCAAAGTATCTGTCCATCTCCTCCTCAGAGATAACCATCATCAACCGCCTGCCATGCGGACAACGCCTCTGGTCATCGGGAAGGACAAGCAGGTCATTAAAAAACTTATCCGCCTCCTCAGGCGAGAGCCTCCTGTCAGACCTCAGCGACTTATGACAGGATATCTCGGCAAGAACACAATAAATCCCCCTCTCCTTAATCCTGTCTATATCCAACCCATCAAGAATATCCTCCAGAAGTAAGACCTCCTCATGCCTTGGTAAGAGCGATGGAATACCCCTTAAGAGTATGAACTTATCACCGAACTCATCAAAGTCATAACCTAACCTCTCAAGGTCAGCCCTTATAAATGAGAGGGTCTGCTCCCTCTCAGGAGAAAGATATATTGGCTTTGGAATTAGTAATACCTGTGTTTTAGCGGAACCACTTTCATATACAGAAACCAGTTGATTAAATAGCAATCGCTCTGCTGTTGCATGCTGGTCTACTATGTATAAA
The DNA here is from genome assembly GCA_003647715.1 of Candidatus Coatesiibacteriota bacterium. Taxonomy (GTDB): domain Bacteria; phylum RBG-13-66-14; class B26-G2; order B26-G2; family B26-G2; genus B26-G2. The sequence continues at coordinate 3,343 of QMNJ01000016.1, read as the reverse complement.
TCATCTCTACCACTGTAGATTACATACTTCTTACCTATATACCCCACATATTTGTATTCCCTTAAACTATCACCATTAACATCAATATGCGATTCTCCTGACTTAAGGGTCAAATCCTCCCTACTCAACGCAGTTTCACTCTTCCGAAATGTTGACGATTTACTGGATGGAGACGAGATAGAAGAAGCACCTAAAACAGCACTCCTGAACTTTATGGCAGAAGAAAGCGCTCTTGATATGCCCTTATATACTATTCCTGTAACTCTTCTCACATCCCTAAACCTCACCTCACTCTTTCTGGGGTGAACATTCACATCATACATATCGGTGGGAACTATAACATTCACCACTGCTGTTGGATATCGCCTGTCTGGTAGAAGACCCTTGTATGCATTCAAAATTGCGTAAATGATTTCCCTGTCATTCACAGGTCTGCCATTGACAGCGATATACATATTCCGGCCATTGCCTCTGGTTATATCAGGAGCGCTTACGAAACCCTCAACCCTCACATCTCCATCCCTGTGAATAACCTCGGTCATAGCATCAGCAATCTCATAACCGAACAGGTCTGCTATTCTGACCAAGGGCTCACCTTCTGATGATGGTGAATAGAAAGACCTCGCACCATTAATGACCAGTTCAAAACTAAGAGAATTATAAAATAGCGCTATATGCGTTATAAGATGGGTTATCTTATTCAACTCTACTCTATCGGTCTTAAGAAATTTCAAGCGAGCTGGAAGGTGCTTGAATATATCTCTCACATTCACAATAGTGCCCTCAGGCATAGCACAGGGCTCAAATTCCACCTTCTTCCCATTATCACAGACAACCCTATTCCCCATCTCCGACCTATCAATTCTGGAGGCGAGTTCAACCCTGCAGACAGCTCCTATACTCGCCAGTGCCTCCCCCCTGAAGCCAAGTGTGTTTAGCCCTAACAGGTCATCAAGCCCTACAATCTTGCTGGTTGAGTGCCTCTCAAAGAGGTTATTAAAATCCTCCCCGGCAATTCCCACCCCATCATCAACCACCCTAATAGAACCCTCCAACCTCTGAAACCCACCCCTTATATCAATAAATATCCTACTGGGCTTTGCATCAATTGCATTCTCTACCAGCTCCTTCACAATATCGGTGGGGCACTCAATCACCTCACCCGCCGCTATCTTCTTAATGGTCTCTGCCGACAACCGCTTTATACCCATCAGGCATCCCCTATATCTTTCTTGATATTATCAAGAATGTTCATAGCATCTATGGGAGTTATCTTACTCAAATCCAGGTTCTTAAGTGTCTCAATGAACTCAAGAGCGATTTTATCCCTCCTCTTTCTCTCACCCGCCTTAACCTCATCTACTTCCTCTAATAGTTTCTCTTCATCCCCCACAAATAGACCTAACTGAACACTGCTATCTAACATTTTTATTAGTGGGCTCTTAAATCCATCTCTTGCCCCCTCAAGAATAGCCAGCACCTCCCTTGCTCTCTCTATAACCGACTTTGGAAGACCTGCCAATTGCGCTACATAGATTCCATAACTCCTGTCAGTGACACCTTCTACCACCTTCCGGAGAAACACCACTTTATCGCCCGCCTCCTTCACCACAACGGTCAGGTTCTTTGCCCTCGGCAGGACCTTCGGAAGAAGTGCCAGTTCAAAGTAGTGGGTGGCGAAGAGGGTCTTTGCACCAATATGGTCGTGGATATACTCGCCTATTGCCCATGCAATTGAGATTCCATCATAGGTGCTGGTGCCTCTACCAATCTCATCCAGGAGAATCAAACTGTCTTTTGTCGCATGAGATAGTATTCTCGCGGACTCATTCATCTCCACCAAAAAGGTGCTTCGCCCCGCCGACAGTTCATCAGAGGCACCAATTCGGGTGAATATTCTATCTACTATGGGCAACACCGCCTTTGATGCAGGCACGAAACTACCTATCTGTGCCATCAGCACAATTAATGCTACCTGCCTTAAGTATGTTGACTTACCCGACATATTGGGTCCGGTTATTATCAGCAGATATGCATCCTCAGGGTCTATGACAGTGTCATTTGGTATGAACTCCTCCCGCAGGTAATAGCGCTCCACCACTGAATGCCTTCCGTCCCTTATCTCCATTCCGCCGTCATCTGTAAATATAGGTCTTACATACCTATGAAGGTAAGCAGTCCTTGCAAGAGAGGCGATAACATCTACCCGGGCAACAGCCCTTGAAGCCCTTATTATCCCTTCTGAATGCGAAGCTACCTCATCCCTCAACCTGCAGAACAACTCATATTCCAGCGTCTTTATTCTCTCTTCTGCATTCAATACCTCCGCTTCCCTCTCCTTCAACTCCGGTGTTATGTATCTCTCTGCACCCTTCAGTGTCTGCTTCCTTATATATTCATCCGGGACATTCTTTATCTGACCTCGGCTCACTTCTATGTAATACCCGAATACCTTATTGTAACCGACCTTGAGATTGCCAATACCGGTTCTCTTTCTCTCTTTACTCTCAAGGGATGCAATCCACTCAACTGAATCAGAGATTGACGCCTTCAACCTATCCAGTTCTTCTGAGTAACCCTCCCTAATTAGACCACCATCTGTAATCACCCTAGGGGGGTCATCAACCAGAGCACTCTCAATCAGTTTCGCCACTTCATCAAGACCCATTAAATCATCCGATGACTTACTCAGAATACCTGACTTACATCCAGACAAAATTGATGCAATATCAGGGAGTAATAGTATTGATTGTGCTAAACATACGAGGTCCCCAGGTCTTGCGGTGCCAAGGCATATCCTTGAGTTTATTCTCTCAAGGTCATATATCCCCTCTAACAATCTCTTCAAACTGTCAATCTTCATTCTATCATTTACTAATTCCTCAACTCCTGACAGTCGCTCATCTATGCTGTCTTTATCAAGCAGGGGTGAGAGAATCCATTTCCTGAGAAGGCGTTTTCCCATAGGTGTGGATGTGTGGTCCAGAACGCTGAACAGGGTCGCAGAACCATCTGACAACCTCGCCGGCTCTACCAGTTCCAGATGGTTTATCGTCTCTGCATCAAGCATCATATAATCGGTCTGACGGTAAACCCTTAAATCTTTAATATGGGTAATATTACCCTTATAGGTCTTCTTGAGATAGGCGAAAAGAACTCCCAGTGCCTTAATTGCTTCCTCTTCTCTCTCAATACCAAACCCATCAAGGGCGGTAACACCCAGAGAGTAAATAAGATTGTTATATGCCCGGTCTATGAAGTATTCCTCGCTCCCCATAAATGTTATCGCCGCATCCGTATCCTTAACCATATTCTCATCAAAACCATCAGGCAGTATTATCTC
>QMNJ01000015.1 GCA_003647715.1 Candidatus Coatesiibacteriota bacterium | reverse complement strand
GTAGTTTATCGGTTAGAACAGTTACGGTTTCCACCCTTCCATCTCTTTTTTCTTCTCCATCTTCTCTCTCAAAGTCCTTATCATTCCCAGCATCTCTTCCTGGAATGTCTCCTCAAAGACGATAAATTTGCCCATCTGAACAGGGGTTAGTATAGTATTTATCTGGTCTATTATACTCTTCTTACCCTCTATCAGTTCCTCCTCAAGATTTGTAAGCTGGCTTATATAGTTGTTTATAGTGCTTTCGGTGATATTGTCGTTCTTTATATCAGCTCTTAGATTCTCTATCAGGTTCATTCGTTCTTTCAGGTGTTCCCTCCTTAACGCCTCCAGTTGTTTGTAGAGTGCGAAGAATTCAATCGTCTGTTCATATTCAAGCTCTAATATGTCAGTGAGTTTCCATATCTTCAGCATCTCTAATTTTTCCTCTGGTTTCTTTATTTCAGGCATAATCTCCCTGGGTGGTTGAGAGAGAATGGTTGAATATAGTGATAGAATACCTGTAATTAAAGTTGTCAATAAATACCTTTTAATCATTATTATCTCCTTTCATGAAATTCTCATCACCATTCAAACTCTTATATACCACCGAAGAGGTCCTCTGCCTCCTCTTCCTCAATGGCTTTTATATACCTATATCCCCCTGCTTCCTTAGTCATCTCCTTTATAATTGCATATTCAATATCTGACAGTTCACTCTCGGTAATTCCACCACCTATAACCAATACATAATCGCCGTCTTCCTTAGACCTAGTGAAATATGATATACCAATGTCTTTCTCCTCTTCACCTATGTTCTCCGCTACTTCGGTGAGAATATCGGATGCGACCTGAGGGTCAAGCATGCCAAGATTTATGGGTATCAGCGGGTCGGGATTTTTCATCTCCACTTCTATACCCGTCTCAACTGCTATCATCTCACGAGCAGGTTTTGTAGTTTCGCTTACACTTACTTCTCTTTTCGCCTCAAACTCGTGCCCCGCTAAAACCCCTGATTCAGATTCACTGGAGACCTCGTCAGAAATAACCTTGAACCTCCTGGTAACCGCTGGAGAAGTAATAGTTCTTCCCTCCACGACCTCCTTCTCCCTCATCGCAGTGGCTTCAATCTCGCCTCCTTTTTCATACTTCTCTTCTATCAACTCTGGTTCTTCTTTCTTTGGTGGGGCTGTCATATCAACTACTCCGGTCTCCTTCTCCTCCATAGCAATAAGACCCTCTTCTTTCTCTGCTTTCCAGGATTTATTAAGAGTGATTATTATACTTATGGTAATAATGCAGGCGGCGAGCGGAACAGCCCATTTAAGCCAGCCCATCTTTTTTACCTTTGATGGGTGTAGTTCCTTAACCTTTATAACTGGTTTCTCAGTCTTCTCCTCAATCCCTTTAGGTTCAATTACTTCTATATCTTTCTTAACCTCTTTTTCTTCTTTTACTTTTCTGGGGGATTTTTCAATCAATTCACCAAAGTTCGTCTCTTTGATGGAGTGTATTCTTTTCAGGATACTTGTTGAAAGGTCGCTAATAAAATCAGCACGGGGACTTTTTATCTTTGCTTCCTTTATGATTGCCAGGAGGTTTCTGGTCTTCTTTAGGTGCTCTCTACATACGGGGCACTTCTTGATGTGTTCACCTATATGTTGCTCTATATCATTGAGGGTGTCTGTATTCGCACCTTCATCTATGAGCGACCTTATGTATTCGCAATCCATCCTATCAATATCTTTATCTCCTTCTTTCATATCAAATCGTCCAGTAGGTCCCTAAGTTTACTTAGGGCAAATGAAAGGTTTGCCTTCACTGCACCACTACTTATATCAAGCATCTCCGCCGTTTCCTTTACAGTAAAACCATTTATGTGCCTCATGATAAATACCTCACGCTGTCTATCGGGCAGTTTCCTCAGGGCTTGATTTATTCGCTCATTAAGTATTGTCGCCTCTGTGTTTTTCTCTGGTCCTACAATATTGTCTTTTATCTCCACAATATCCTCTATATTCACCTCCAACGACCTTCTCTTCAGGGTTTTTAAGTAGTTCTTTGCTGTGTTTGCAGCGATGGAGTGTAGCCAGGTTGTAAACTTGGAAAGACCCTTAAATGTATGCGCCTTGAGGAATAACTTGATGAATGTCTCCTCAGTAATATCCTCCGCAATGGTCCTGTTCCTGACAATTCCATAGGAAATATTATAAACCCTTGTTTGATGCCTCTCCACAATCTTTGCAAATGCTTCTTCATTACCACTGATAAACCGCTCAAGTAATTCTTCATCGCTTTCAGATGTTTCACCATTCACTTGCCCTTCTCTATATTTTTGACACATAGAAATGCGTTATGGTTTAAAGGTCTCAGACCTCAAAATTACCTGCTCAGGTCTGTAGAGGATTATTATGCATTCTATCGGGTCTAATCCTTCCCTTCTTTCTTTATCTTCTCTATCTCTTTTTCCGCATCGTGGATTTCCTTCTCCAGGGCTTTGACCTCCTTTATAAGTTTTTTTATCTCCTTGTCTTTGAGGACATCTTCTTCGCCCTTGGATACGAGCTCATATATCCTTCCGCCCATCTCAAAGAAGTTATCGCGAATCTTGCGTTGAAGCCCGACGATGCTTATTCTGAGACGTGCAATCTGTGTTATATCGCCTGTCTTGTCAAGAAAAGTAGATATGCCCGATTTCGCCGCATCTAATCCTTCGCTTAAACCCTTCTGGACTTTTTCCCATAAACTTTCCATTATATTCCAACCTCCTTCCTCTTACGAATTATATTATCTATCAAGCATAATACCAAGAGGACAATTCTCACATCTTGGTTCTTTCTTCAGGCAATAGTTCTTACCGATATTTACCAGCAATGCATGGTATTCATTGTAGATTCTGGTATCTTTTGGCAGGGTTTCAATGAACAACTTCTGAATGTCATCGTATTCATAATCATCATCTATAAGCCCATGCCTTGAGAGTATTCTAATGGTGTATCTATCTACGACGAATACGGGCTTCTCCGCCGCATACAGGATTATGCTGTCTGCGGTCTCTTTTCCTATGCCCCAGATGGATAATAGTTCAGCGCGAAGTTCGTCAACTGGTTTTTTGAATAGTTCATTTAAATCATAGCCATAGTTCCTTTTGATGTGAATTGCTATCGCTTTCAGTTTCTTCGCCTTTTGATTGAAATAACCGGATGGTTTTATCAGTTCAGATATATCTTTGATGTCAGCACTGACGATGTTCTCAATACTGAAGAGACCAGCTCCCTTGAGATTTTCTATTGCTTTCCTTACATTCTTCCAATTTGTGTTCTGGGTGAGAATAGCACCAACAATGACTTCCCACGGTGAATCCGCAGGCCACCATTTCTGGGGTCCTAACTCTTCAATAAGGGTATTATATGCACCCTGAATGAAGTCCTTCTTCTCCACACCGATTATAAAAAGTGATTACGCGCCTTTAAGAAATGAGCGGATATCTTTCTCCATTCTGGATAGAAACCTCTTGTAGAACTTCCCGTGTGGTATCCTAACTACCAGGGTGAATAGCATATCGTCAAGAACCATAGGTCTTAGAACTATCTTGCCCTTGCCATAGAGGGGAATGGTAACCTCCGTTGGTTCACCGTCTATTATTTCAGAAAGTCGTAAGAAAGCCATCTTGGCGATGAGTGATGCCTCCTCTGCCAGTTCATCAGGTATCTTCCCACTCCCTTTGGAGATAATAAGCCCTTCGCCATCTATCACAAACGCGTATTCGTAACCGTTTGAGACGATGTTTCTCAGTATCTTTTCTAGCACTGATTTCTTTACCATTTTATTTGAATTTTTGATTTCGGTTCTTTCCATTAATACCTCCACAGAGAACATCTTTATAGTATTTATGTAAGTTATGATTTGAAAATACAAATATTATCTCTTTCATATTATCAGAGATTAACTATTATTGCAATATTTTTGTATTTGATAATATATCCCCTTTATGTATTGTGATTGAAATTAATTTTTATTATCATATCTTGAAATCGGAGGTATCATGATGAGAGATTATCTTCTTATAGCATCTATTGTTATTTCAACCAGTTTTTGTTATTGCATGTATCCAGTAGTATCTGTTAGTGAGGATGTATATGGGAATATCTTAAAGTTGGGAGAGGCAGATGATACATATGTTCTTGCAAGAGTTGATGGAAGTTACTGGATTCTGACAAGCGACGATAAGATAGAGAGATTATTGGTGGGGTGCGAACAAATCTTTGAGTATGACCCTGAGATGTTCTATTATTTAACTGATGTTCAACCCGATGAAATTGTTGGTGATGCAAGATCTCAATTAGTTTATAAACGGGGAAACATAAATGTTATAAAGACCGAAATTCTCATTGATAGTGCTGTCTCTGAAATTTTTACTCTTTTAGTGCCTTATCCATTGTCAAAGTGGGGATACTCAGGCGTTCAAGATAACCTGCCGAAGCAGATGAAGAAGAACGATGACATTCAGGAGCTGGTTAATAATGTTAATAAGAGTGAAATTGAAAATACTATACAAGACCTGGTCGCCTTCACCACCAGATATGACTGGACTGTAAACTGCCATCAGGCAGGTGAATATCTCTACAATAAACTCATCTCCTATGGTGTGATGGTTGACAGCATCAGTTATATTGCGGTAAGCATAAACAGTATGTCCACCCCTGCTACAAACAAAATGTTCGCAGTGGGAGACAGTGGTTTAGTACTTCATACTGAAGATGGGGGACACAGTTGGGACGAAATAGAGATTGAGGGTGTCTCATCAGACCTTAACGAGATATTTTTTGTTAATAGTTCTCTGGGGTGGATATGTGGTAGGAATGGCACGGTATTGCTTACAGATAATGGAGGGCAGAACTGGCTTGATAGAAGTTCGGATGTGGATGCCATTCTGGAGGGAATATGGGGCAACAGCACGGGTTTTGTGTGTGCATGTGGGAGCCCTGGTGTGATAATTCGCTCTGGTGATTTTGGAAACTCCTGGCTTACTTGTGAAACGGGGACTACATCATATCTATGGGATGTTGCATTCTCAACGGACAGGGAGATGGGTATTGCAGTGGGTTCAGATGCTACAATACTAAAGAGCGTTGACGGTGGTGCAACATGGAGTGAGATACCAGCGCCTGCTCAGGTGAGATACTATACCATAACCTTTGATTACCTTGATAGACCCTGGATAGGTGGTGAGGATGGCACACTATTCTATAGTGATGATGGTGCATCAACCTGGAAAGAGGTGGAGATTCCCACTGATATGGCGGTGAGGGATATTGTTACCTCTGGTGGCAGGGTTTTTCTCACTGGTGATTTCAGTGCTATTCTTAAGAGTGTGGATAATGGATTATCGTGGGAGGTCATTGACCTGCCTTATGGCTTTCAGTCCGCCTGTGGATTTGTGGGTGACAAGGTATGGACAGGTGGCGCGCTTGGAAGTATTTATCTATATACAGATGATTTTGTCTATTGGCAGGGAAACAATATTGACCCTACTGACCATCACTCCTGGGAGAACATTATAGGCATAATTGAGGGTGAGCTTGGCAGGAGCCCATATATCATGATGAGTGCTCATTACGATTCAACATCGGAGATTCCCTATGAGTATGCTCCGGGGGCAGATGACAATGCCAGTGGAGTGGCATCGGTGGTGGAATGCGCACGAGTCCTTGCTGAGACAACACCGAAGAGGACCATAAAGTTCTTACTTCTCTCGGGTGAGGAGCTGGGGCTGTTGGGTTCTGCCAGATATGCCATATTCAATATGCCTCCAGATGAGGAATGCCTGGGGGTGATAAACTACGATATGGTCGCCTTTGTGGATGTTGAGCCCGAAGACCTTGATGTCTTCTATAATGATAATTCGGAGGAGCTGGCGGAACTGTTGGATATGTGCGGTCAGGTCTATTATAGCGACCTGCCGGTCTCACTCAATCATGACCCAGATATGATATATAGTGACCATTCAAGTTTCTGGAATGTGGGTATCCCTGCCATTCTCGGAATAGATGATTACCCGGTTTCTAACCCGCACGCTAACCGCTCCACAGATACATATGATAAGCTTGATACACGGTTAGCACACTATTGCACAAAAGTTGCCGTTGCCACCCTCGCCGAGTCAGCATTTGTTGGAAGAGATATACCCGCTACCGCTTCAGAGCTCTATGTTTATCCAAATCCCTTCAAACCATCCAACCCCTCACATAGATATATTGTGTTTGAGAATATCCCATCAGGTTGCGTAGTTGATGTATATGCAATAACGGGGGACTATATAACAACAATAGAGGTGGGTGATACCGCAAGGGCTATATGGGATGGCAGGACAGATATGGGTGATGATTGTTCAAGCGGTGTTTATTTATATATCGTCAGGTCTGGAGAGAATGTGCTCTCCAAGGGAAAGGTGGCGATAATAAGATAATCAATCTGGAATCAAATCTATGATAGACATTGAAACCATCAGTAATAAGATATGGCATACTCTGAGTGTAGAGGATGTCATAAGTATACTCAAAACCGATAAGAAAAAGGGTCTTTCGGACGAGGAGGCACGAAAGCGACTGGAGGTCTTTGGACCTAACCTCATTGGAATAAAGAAGACCATTTCACCTATCAAGATATTTCTATCCCAATTCACTGATTTTATGGTTTTGATTCTGATAGGTGCGCTCGGGGTATCTATGTTTCTCGGCGAGTTCGTGGATGCTATCGCTATACTGGTGATAGTAATACTCAATGCCATTCTTGGTTTTGTGCAGGAATACAGGGCGGAGAAGGCGCTTGAGGCGTTGAAGATGCTGGCTACCCCTAAAGCAGAGGTGTTGAGGGATGGAGTTTCTAAAGAGATAGAGGCAAATGAACTGGTTCCGGGAGACATTATATTCCTTGATGAGGGCTCTGCAATACCCACAGATAGCCGAGTGATATGGGAATCGAATCTCAAGACCCAGGAGGCGGCGCTTACCGGCGAGTCGGTCTCGGTTGAGAAGAGCAGTAAGACACTAAAAGATGAGGAGATACCTGTGGGTGATAGAGACAACATGGTCTATCAGGGAACCGTAGTTGAGTTCGGGCATGGTAGAGCGGTGGTTGTGGCAACCGGCCTGAATACAGAACTGGGTAAGATTGCCCTGCTGGTCAAGGAGGCAGAGAGAGAACCAACACCATTACAAAAGCGCCTCAGCAAATTGGGAAAGAAGTTGGTGGTTGGAATATTGCTACTGTGTGCAATTATATTTGTGATGGGGTTGATTAGAGGTATATCTCCTGCCCTAATATTTCTCACTGCTGTTTCTCTTGCTGTTGCTGCAATACCAGAGGGACTGCCTGCGGTTGTTACCATTGCACTCTCTCTTGGAGTTCAGAGGATGGTAAAGAGGAATGCTTTGGTGAGAAAACTTCCATCGGTAGAGACGCTCGGTTCAACAACGGTGATTTGCACGGATAAGACCGGAACGCTTACGCAGAATAAGATGGAGGTTGTAGAGATAGTAACGATGAGTGGCGTCTCTTATGTTGATAAGAAAGAGACAGTGGGCGAAGAAGCAAAACTTGCGTTGAGGATTGGTTCGGTAGCCAATAATGTCTATATAAGGGCATATTCGTCTGGTAAGTTGATGAGAGACCTGCAGAGAGATGGTGTAGGTCTTGGCGACCCTATGGAAGTGGCGCTGATTGAGACCGCTCATAGGTTAGACGCATTTGAGGGACACCACGGTAAGGTTATTCTCTTAAAAGAGTATCCCTTCTCCTCAGAGCGAAAGATGATGACTACTGCTTTCAAGGCGGATGGTAGAGTGGATATATTTACAAAGGGGGCTCCGGAGAAGATAGTTGATAGGTGTGCCAGGGTGTTAATAGGTGATTCTGAGGTCCCTATGAGTGATGAGCTGAGGGAGAAGATATTGAAGATGAACTATGAACTTGCAACAAAGGCATATCGGGTGCTTGCGTGTGCATATAAGTGTGTGGATGAGTTCACAGTAGAGGATATTGACCATGAGAGAGACCTGACCTTTGTGGGTCTTATCACCTTTTATGACCCTCCCCGACCAGAAACCTATGAAGCGATAGAAAAATGTAAAAAGGCGGGAATAAAGTCAGTGATGATAACTGGGGATTATGCCGTCACTGCCGAAGCGATTGCAAGGGAACTGAAAATATGCGATGAGGGTGATAGAACCCTATCAGGTGTAGAGTTGGATAGGATGAGCGATGAAGAACTGGATGAAGAGTTAGATAGAATTAAAGTGTTTGCAAGGGTTAATCCAGCACACAAATTGAGAGTTGTGAAAGCATTTAGGAGAAGAGAAGAGATTGTAGCGGTTACGGGGGATGGTGTAAATGATGCCCCTGCTATTACAGAAGCGGATATAGGTATTGCAATGGGGATTAAAGGCACAGATGTTACCAAAGAGGCGTCTGATATGATACTTCTTGATGATAACTTCGCTACTATAGAATCGGCAATAGAAGAAGGTAGAAGGATATATGACAACATAGCAAAGTTTATCCACTTCCTACTCTCCTGTAATATCGGTGAGGTGTTCGTGATGTTTGTGGGAACTATGGTTGGGTTACCGCTCCCGTTAATTCCAGTGCAGATACTCTGGGTGAATCTCATCACCGATGGATTACCTGCTCTCGCTCTCGGTGTTGACCCGCCTGAGCCGGACCTCCTTACCAGAAAGCCGGTGTCACCACTCAAGGGATTTCTATCGGGTAGGGAACCACTTAACCTGCTACTGGAGGGCTTTACTATTGGTATCGCTGCGCTATTGGCATTTGTCATAATCCTGAACAGGGGAGAGGATATTATCTATGCAAGGACATGTGCTTTTACAGTTCTTGTCCTTGCTCAACTCTTTCATTCTATAAACTGCCGGTCACTAAAACTTCCATTGTGGAAGATGAACCCCTTTGAGAATAGATACCTTATAATCGCCTTTGCAGGCAGTGTAATACTTCATTTTATGATTATATATATTAAGCCCATGGCGGATATATTCGGTGTTATTGCTCTTCCCGCAGATGAGTTTATACTTGTCCTTCTGCTTTCAATAATTCCGCTGGTAGGTGTTCAGTTAGTAAGAACTATCAAGGATTTTCTTAAGAAATAGGGTTTCAAAGCAGTTTGTTGGGAATGAAGGGTTTAAACTGGTTAAAGGGGATATACAGAAATATAATAACGCAGGATGCGGAGCCAAGTAAGATTGCCACTGGTGCCTCCGTTGGTGTTTTCATTGGTATATTCCCGACTTTTGGGCTTGGTGCTGTATTAGCCGTGGCACTGGGCTGGGTATTCAAGTATAACAGGGCTAGTGCAATAATTGGCTCCGCAATTATGAACCCCATTACATCCCCGCTTTTCTGGTCTATCAGCTTCACTATAGGGGTGCTGATATGGGGGGGTGATGTGAAATACTATACCCACCTCTGGCATGAAAAGGGGATAATGGCAGTGATTAAAGAGGGTGCTCTGGTTTACCTCACCGGCAATATTATAGTTTCAATCCTGCTTTCTACTATTACCTGGTTTCTTGTATATTATGGCGCCAGGAGGGTAAGGAGGGAAAGATTGGGTGGGAATGATATAAAGATATTGAAATGAAAAAATGGTGTGATACTATTTCTAAATGGTTATGAGGATTGTTGTATGTAAATTTTCATTATTGTGGGTAGTAATCAGTTTCTCACTGGCAGAAGGTCCCCTTCCCAGTTCTGTGTATCTTGTCAGTTCATCGCCATCAGAGGTATCATCCGGGGTGTTGAGCGAGTGGAAGGAGACCCTAGATGATAGCATTGTTGACCTGGTGATAGATGATGATGTGGTGTGGTTTGCCACTGGAAACGGTCTGGGTAGAACTGATGACAACGGGAAGACCTTCAAGGGCTATTTCAAGGAAGATGGTCTCTCGGATGATATAATAACATGCGTTGATGGAAGAAGCCCTGTCGTAATCTGTGGAATAATTGATGAGGACAGCGTCTATCCACAGTGGGAAGGTGCTGGAGTAGATATATCAGATGACTATGGTATCACTTGGTCTAAACTGGGTAGTAGTCAGGGGTTGAATGGCGTAGAGGGCAAATATCAGGTTGCCTGGGATGTTGTTCTGTATAGAGATGAGATATGGGTGGCGACTTGGACCAAGGCGTTGTTTAAGAGCATTGATGATGTTTATAGTTTTACACAAATACTACCAGAGTTCAGTGAGAATATGAAGCAGTGGCTTCAGGAGAGTTATGAATATCATACCTATGAAATAGATATTGAGGGTGGAGAGATGTGGGTGGCGTGCGAAAACGGCTTGGCAAAGACGGTAGATGGTGGGGAGACCTGGGATTTCTATTCGCAGTTGGACGGAGATGGCTATAGGGGGAGATTCACACCAACCGTTCATATAATGGCAGAGAATGTGGTATGGGCAGGGACGGCTGGACCATACATTGATTTCTACGACCAGTATCATGATGTGGGTGAGGGTGTGAACCTGACAATGGATGGTGGCGAGACATGGGAGAATTTCAATGTTAACGATGGTATTGGCTCAAATAACATAAATGATATTACATCAATGGGTGACACGGTCTATCTTGCCACAAGTGGAGGCGGTGTTGCGTATTCAGGGGATTTTGGTAATACATGGGAGAGGGCTACTACTCTTGACGGTCTTCCATCAATGCTTGTCTATTGCATAGATACAGATGGGGATGCTCTCTGGGTGGGGACTGAGAAGGGTCTTGCAAGGTCAACTGATGGTGGTAAGACCTGGGAGGCATTTGACTATACAATAGAACCGGGTGACAGCGACTCACCCCGCTCAATCGCCTATCCTAACCCATTCTATCCATCGTCAAGGGAGGTTGCCTATCAGAGGTGCAATATTCAATTCTCACTTGGAACAAGTAGATATGTAACTCTTAAGATATACGATTTCAGCGGAGATGAGGTTAGAACACTTCTTGATAATGAGTATATAGGACCTGAAGATGTGGTCATAGTGGGCTGGGATGGTAAGGATGATGAGGGGAGATATGTAGATAATGGTGTTTATTTCTATATACTTGATATTGAGGGTACCCCGCCCGACTACGGGAAGATAGCGGTATTACAGTGAGAAAATTTGTATCATTATTTGTTTTTCTTCTGCTCTCAAACATTGCTATGGCTGATGGGGGAAGGGCTGGTGCATTTATGCGCGTTGGTGTGGACCCGGTGGTAATGGCTATGGGCTTTTCGGGTACCACTTATGCCCCATCAGTATCTTCGTCATACTGGAACCCCGCAATACTTGGTTTTAATGAGAGTAATGCACTTACCGCATCTATGACCAGATTGTCTATGGATAGAATGCTCTATTACTCTCTGGTGGCAGTGAACCTCGGTGAAGCAGGGGGTATAGGTGGCGGTTGGATAAGGGGAGAGGTTAAGGACATAGATGCAAGGAATACAAAGGGCAATAAGTTTGACACCTTCAACTACCCACAGGATGGCTTTCTATTCTCCTTCGGCAGGTCATTTGGAGGGATTGTAGGTGTGGGTGTTACATATGTTCAGCATCACTATGACCTTTATGATGTTAAGGCGAATGGTTCTCAGTTGAATGTGGGATGCCTTTTTGACTATAAGGGTTTTAGGGCTGGCTTCACCATTGACAACTTGTATTCAAATCTTGACTGGGATGCAGTAAGTATGTTTGGTGTTGGTAGGAATGAGAAGTTTCCGCTGAGGTTCAGGGCTGGTTCGGGTATTAGATTACTGGATGGGAGGTTGGTTTCAACTGGGGAGGTCTGGTTTACAAGGGATGTGGATACAACCTATCATCTTGGTGCTGAGGTATGGGCATCTGAAGATATCGTCTTCCGGGGTGGATTGAACGATGGCAATTTCACAATGGGTGGTGGATTGAGATTTGCTATGAGTAAGGTGAAGTTAAATATTGAGTATTCGTATATCAAGGACAACCTTGATGTTGCTGATGGTCATTCTGTGGCTATTGTATTTCTATTCTGATTTATATAATATTTACGGTAATTCTAAAAGGTCACAAGAATAAGTTATAATTAGTGAGGTGATTTAGTTGAATATAGACAGAAGGGAATTCATAAAGACACTTGGCGGGACTGCTCTTTATCTTGCTACTGTTGGTTCTCTATCATCTCTTAATTCTGGCTGTAAGCCAAGTTTCAAGGAGGCGGAGAGCAAGGTTGTGGTGATTGGATTTGATGGTGTGGAGCCATCTCTCTTTGAGAAATACCTCTCGGAGGGTCAATTGCCCAATATGGAGAGGTTAATATCCAGGGGTTCGTATCACCACCTGAAGACCACTAATCCGTCGGAATCACCAGTATGCTGGGCAAGCTTTGCGGTAGGTGGAAATCCGGGCAGGCATGGCATATACGATTTTCTGAAGCGTGACCCCATCACCTATATGCCGATGATATCAACTGTGGAGAAGGAGCCGCCAAGGTTTCTGTTTGACTTGATACCTATTAAGAAGGTTAAGATAACCTCTATGAGAGGGGGTATCAGTTTCTGGGAGCAGGCGGCATTAAATAGGATAAAGACCACCGCATTTCAGATACCAGTTACATTTCCATCGGTTGATATGAAGGGTGGCAAAATGATGTCGGGTCTCGGGGTGCCAGACATCAGGCAAACACAGGGCACTTATCAGTATTATGCCACCGATTTAAGCCCGGAGGAGGCGGGGTCATCAGTGTATGGTGGTATCCAGCATAAGATAAATGTTGTAAATAATGTTGCACGAACCTATTTAGAAGGTCCTCCTGACCCCACCAAAGAGGGCTTCCACCCCATCCAGCTTCCGTTGAAGATAAAAATTGTAGATGATAATACTGTTATTGTTGATATAAATGGTGATAGGATTAAACTTTATAAGGGAAGGTTCAGTGATTGGGTTGTCATCAAGTTTCATATAACACCTATTGTATCGGTTACCGGTATATGCAAGTTCTATCTGCTTTCGGTTAAGCCCGAACTGAAGGTCTTCTTATCCCCAATTGACATAAGCCCCATAAATCCGCCAGTTCCGATATGCAACCCGTCGGACCTTACAACGCAACTGGCAAAACAACTTGGTTTATTCAGGACCAGAGGGTGGGCAATCAATAATATGGCTCTTACTGAGGAGAGAATAGATGAGAAGATATTCCTTGATGACTTGTTCAGTGTAGAGGATATGAGGAGGAGGATAACCCTTCATCTTATGGATAAAGACCCATCAGACCTGTTCATTTCAGTTTTTCAGGCGACAGACAGGGTGGGTCATGCGTTTTTCCGTCTTATTGACCCCCGTCATCCAAGATATGATGAGGAACTTGCATATAAGTATGGTGATGCTATCTTGAGGGTTTATAAACATATGGATAAGACGGTTGGCGAGATATTGAAAAGGATAAGTGAGGATACAACTTTGATAATACTTTCAGACCATGGGTTTCACTCATTCAGGAGGTGTGTGAATATTAACACCTGGCTTGTCAAGAATGGCTATATGACGCTCAAAGGAGCTGAAGACAGGGCTTATACGCTTGATGACCTATTCGGTCAGGGTGAGTTCTGGCCCAATGTGGACTGGAATAAGACGCAGGCATATGCAGTTGGTCTTGGTCAGATATACATTAATCTTGTTGGGAGGGAATCAAGAGGCATAGTTCTGCCAGGTAGGGATTACGAGAAGGTGGTGAACGAGATAGTATCTCAACTCAGAGAACTGAGAGATGAGGATGGCACAAAGGTAATTCGTGATGTCTATAAGCGTGACGATATATTCAATGGTAGATATCTTGACAGGGCTCCTGACATGCAGGTGGGATTTGAGGATGGCTATAGGGTCTCGTGGCAGACATGTCTTGGTGGCATACCTCCCAAAGTGATTGAGACAAATGATAGAAAGTGGAGTGGAGACCACTGCAGTTTAGAACCATCAATTACCAAGGGAATACTTCTTACCAACAGGAAACTTAATGGTGAGCCGGCGATTATAGATATTGCGCCCACAGTGCTGAAGCTTCTTGGTGTTCCAATTCCCAGTGATGTGGAGGGAAGCTCATGGTTCTAATAGTTATTAGAAGAGTAAAAATCTATTTTTATATAATATTCTAAAGGTTTTGATAATACAATGGTGCTCGTGGATAGATTGTTATTAGCAATATTATTTTCAACATTGTTGGTATTTTCAGCGGTATGCATAGGGCAGAATGGGGATATAGCATCAAGTATTGAGATAGCCGATGATTATTATCGTGACGGCAGTTATTATCTTGCACTGCAGGAATACGATAAGATTCTCTCTAAGGAACCCGGCGAGAGAATAGCCCCGTATATTCATCTGAGGATGGGGATGTGTTTTTATAAATTGGGTGATTTCAGCAGGGCGGCAGATGAGTTTGATAGAATTTTAATTGACTATGCCGGTTCTATGTATCTGGGTGAGGCGTCGTTTTTGTCTGCAAGGGCATACTTCAAACTAAAGAACTACCCCACATCGGCAGCACGGCTCCTCAGGGTCATATCGCTGGGCAAGGGCGAGAAGTATTACAAGAGGGCGGGTGATGACTATAAGAAACTGATAGATACTGCCCTTACTTATGAGCAGATTAAGTGGTCAATAGATGCTGTAAAGCCCAATCGCTATGTAGGAGAGTATCTTCTAAAACTGGTAAAAGAAAAAATTGATGAAAGAGAATATGCAAAGGCGAGTGTATTATTGTATTCACTGGAGGATAGATACTCATATCTTGACATCATTGATGAAGTGCTATCACTCCTAAAGAAGGTAAGGGAGTATATCAAGCCTGAGGCGAACAAAATCGGTTGTTTGGTTCCACTCTCGGGACCTTATGAGTGCTATGGCAGGGATGTTCTCAATGGGGTTATGCTGGCGCTGGATGGCTTCCATGGCTCTGTTGATTTTGAACTGTTTGTGGAGGATAGCAGGGGAACGCTTGAGGGTGCCTTCACTGGCTTTCACAGGTTGACTGATGTAAACCGTGCATCGTGCATCATAGGTCCACTGTTCACTAATTTTCTGGTGAAACTATCAAGAGAGGCGGAGAGGGCTCAGGTTCCTTTGATTTCACCTGCTGCAGGGAGCGGTGATTTCAAGGAATCGGGGGAATTTACCTTCAGGTGTGGTATAACCAATAAGCTACAGGCAGAGAAAATAGCAAAATACGCAGTGGAGAACCTTCAGTTAAAGAGAATAGCCATACTCTATCCCGACAATAGTTATGGTCGTGAACTTGATATGTATTTTAAGAAGTATGCAGAGATGCTTGGAGCGAGGATAGTGATAGAACAGTCGTATGAGCCCATAAATCCTGGTGAGGAGATGACGAAGAGTTATGTTCAGGAGGTGAAGAATGTAAAGTATGCCAGACCCGATGCCATATTCATCCCTGGTCATTATGAGGAACTGGTTTTGATTACAGCGCAGATTGGTTTCTCCAATATACCTGCAGTGCTTCTGGGTGCAAATGGTTGGGCTGAAGAAAGAGTTGCAAGGGTTGGTGCAAAGTATGTGGAGGGTTCATACTTCACCAGCGCATTCTTTGAGGAGGATAGCGACCCACTGGTTCAGTCATTTATTGAGGAGTATTATATGAAATATAAGGAGAAGCCATCATACATATCCGCTCAGGCGTTTGATACTGCAAAAATAGTTCTCAGTGCCCTGAGCAAGGGTAAGACAGGTAAGGACCTGGTGGCTGAGCTGAGCAACAATACCTACCACGGGGTGACCGGGAGGATAAAGTTGAGGGGTAAAGAGGGTGACTGCGATAAAAGCATCACCATCCTAACTATCAGAGAAGGTGAGATTATTCCTGCACAAACTTTATGAAAAAATTATTAAAGTATTTAATTTATCTATATACCCTGTTGATTTTCACTATTTCATTTCTACCCTCCAGTGAATTAGAAGAAATACCATTTAGGTTACTCTGGGATAAACTAATGCATACAATTGAGTATTTTATCTGGGGTGTTTTTGCATTCATATTTTTGGAAGGGTTAGATTCAAGGGATAGGGCACTTTGTGTAGTATTGGTAGCAGCCTTTGTTGGTGCGATAGATGAGGGGATTCAGTCAACCAGTGCAGGCAGATGCGTGGATATATGGGACTGGTGCGTTGATGTATTTGGGGCTTTTCTCGGTATCACCATAAGTTATTTGTTTGCTAAACCATTTTTAAGACCTGATTGAGATATAGTGTTAAGAAACGATATGGTCCGATATTTCTCCGAAAATCTCATCAATGTATCTTCTGATTAATGCACCCCTGTTGGATTTAAGGTATGGGTCTTCTTTTATGTATCTCTCCGCGTAGTTTTTTGCTTTCTTCAACAATTGTGGTTCTTCAATGATTGCGACGAGCACTCTATCTGGGATACCGCTCTGCCTTGCACCAAGGAACTCCCCCGGTCCCCTCAACCTAAGGTCTTCCTCTGCGATTTTAAAGCCATCATCTGTCTGCTCAAGTGCTTTCAATCTCGCCTCTGCGACCTCTGTGATATTATCCCTCCTCATAAGTATGCAGTATGATTGGTCGCTTCCCCGCCCGATTCTCCCTCTTAACTGATGTAGTTGCGAGAGACCAAATCTGTCTGCACACTCTACCACCATAACTGTAGCATTAGATACATCTATACCAACCTCTGCGACAGTGGTAGTAACAAGAAGCTTTACACGACCATTCTCAAAATCTGCCATTATCCTATGTTGTTCATCCTTAGGCATTCTGCCATGAAGTAAGGCAACTCCGAAATCTGTAAATTTAGGAAGCCATATCTTCTTGAAGGCATAAGTGGCTGCCTTCAAGTCCATTTTCTCTGATTCATCTATTAGTGGGTAAACAATGAATGCCTGCTTACCTTCTTTAAGATTGGACACTATGATGTCCTCTGCTCTTTCTCTCTCACTTTCATTTACTACTATAGTGGTTCTTTTCCCTCTCCCGGGTGGCATCTCATCAATAACGGAAAGGTCAAGGTCACCGTATATTGTCAGTGCAAGGGTTCTTGGTATTGGTGTTGCGGTCATCACCAGCAGGTTTGGTAAGATACTCTTAGATAGCAACTCCGCCCTTTGATGAATTCCGAACCTGTGTTGTTCGTCTATTATTACCAGCCCTAAGTTCTCAAATTTGACTTTCTCCTGTATGAGAGCGTGAGTGCCAATGTATATTCCCACCTCTCCTTCTCTCGCTGACATAACCGATTCAGACCTTTCGTTATCGCTCTGTCCACCCACCATTAGAAATACCCTGACACCTAATGGGGAGAGTTGAGCATTTAGATTTCTATGATGTTGTCTTGCCAATATCTCGGTAGGTGCCATTATCGCAACCTGATAGCCGGATTCAATCGTCATGAGCGCGCTTATGGTTGCCACAAGCGTCTTGCCGGAGCCCACATCACCCTGCAGGAGACGCATCATTGGTCGTTCAGACATCATATCGTTCTTAATCTCATTTATGGCTCTCAACTGTGAATTGGTTGGTTTAAATGGGAGGGTCTTCTGAAGTGCTATTGAAAGTCCATCTTCACAAAGCATACTGATACCTTTCTTATCTAATAACTTCATCTTCCGGTGTAGGATACCTAATTGTAGAAGAAAGAGTGAATTGAATGTCAGTCGTCTTTTGGCTTCTCTGGCATCGGAAATGGTCGCCGGGAAATGAATACTCTCAATTGCCTCCTTTATTCCCATAAAGCTCTCTTCTTCTATTACATATTCAGGCAGGAATTCCTCTACCTGTTGAACATAGGTCTTTATGGCACTATGAATTATTCTCCTTATGTTTTTCTGATATATACCACGGGTAAGTGGGTATATTGGGACTATCCTACCATAGTTAATGCCATCAAAGTCCTCTCCCAGTTCGAACTCAGGATTTGTTATTTGGATTCTCCCCCCGAATACACCTGCTTTGCCGGAGATGAGTATCATCTCACCTCTACCAAGTTTGTTGTATAGATAAGGCATTCCCCACCATAGAACCTCTATTATGCCGTGACCATCGGAGACAAGGGCGGATACCACCTTTCTACCCCCACTCACTTCCTTTCTATCAACATCCACAATTCTTCCATAGGCGGTTATGTTCTCGCCCTCTTCAATCTCATCAAACCTCCTTAATTGACTTCTATCCTCATAATCCCTGGGGAAGAAATAGATGAGGTCGCTCACTGTCTCAATATTCAGTTTGTTTAGCAGTTTAGCCCTTTTTGGACCTACACCCTTGACATACTGAACAGGCATATCCATTCTATTTGCTGTTGTTTCTCTTACCTCAATTCTTTGGTCTTCCTTTCTCTTAATCTCTTCTGGTTTTCCGAGAAGTATGGACTTTACTTTCTTC
>QMNJ01000014.1 GCA_003647715.1 Candidatus Coatesiibacteriota bacterium | reverse complement strand
CTTTGAGTGTTTATTTTAAATGGAAAATGTTAGAGAAAATATTGGAGATAAGTTTCTTTCTGGCAACCCCCCCCTACTTCACCTTGGAGAGCTTCTTAGGTGTAAATGTAAGATTGTCGTCGTCGCCTACATCCACCACTATGTCAATATTGTCGCCTATCTCGCCCATCAGCATCTTCTCTGCTATCGGGTCCTCTATATACTTCTGGATTGTCCGCCTCAACGGTCGGGCACCGAACTGCGGGTCATAGCCCTTATCAATCAGAAAGTCAATCGCCTTCTGCTTTAGCGATATGCCGATTGCGTGCTCCGCCAGCCGCCTTGATACATCGTTTATCATCAACTTCACTATGTCATTCAGGTGGTGCCTCTCAAGAGAGTGGAATACAATTACCTCGTCAAGGCGGTTCATAAACTCCGGATTGAATACCTTCTTCACCTCGCCCAATACCATCTCCTTCATACGCTTATAAGAAAGTTCAGTATCCTCAGGTGCAAAGCCAATTGTGGTGCCGTCTTTAATCTCCCTGGCGCCGATATTGGAGGTCATAATCAAGACCACATTCCGGAACGATACAACTCTGCCGAAACTGTCTGTTAAGCGACCATCTTCCATTATCTGCAACAATATATTGAATACATCAGGATGCGCCTTCTCAATCTCATCTAATAAGACAACCGAATAGGGACGCCTCCTCACCTTCTCGGTCAGTTGTCCACCCTCCTCGTATCCAACATAGCCAGGAGGTGAACCGATGAGCCGTGAGACGGTGAAACGTTCCATATACTCACTCATATCCAGGCGAACCATAGCGTCCTCATCGTCAAACAAGAACTCCGCTAACGCCTTGGCTAACTCGGTCTTGCCAACGCCTGTTGGTCCAAGGAATAAGAACACACCAATGGGACGCCTTACATCCTTGACACCCACTCTGGAGCGCTTTATGGCTCGTGCTACCGCATCAATTGCCTCGTTCTGCCCGATGATGCGTCTGTGCAGTGCCTCAGGCATCTTGAGCAGACGCTCGTTCTCGCTCATCTCCAGCTTGTGGAGTGGAATACCTGTCCACTTGCTTACTACTACTGCAACATCCTCGGGCGTCAACACCTTCTTTAATTTACCGTTTTTCTTCAAATCGTTCGTTAAACTTTGATACTTCTTCTTAAGGTTTAGTTCTTCTTTTCTCAAATCTGCTGCCTTCTCAAAGTCCTGCCTTGATATTGCCTCCTCCTTCTTGATGCTGATGTTTCTAATTTGCTCCAAAATATGCTCTGTCTCGGGCGATTTCTGCTCCTCTCTAAGACGAACCATTGCCATCGCCTCGTCTATCACATCTATCGCCTTATCTGGAAGATGGCGGTCGGTGATGTATCTGTCGGATAACCGAACTGCCACCTTTATTGATTCATTTGTTAGGGATACCTGATGGTGGGATTCATACTTCTCCCTCAAGCCCATCAGTATCTCCTCGGTCTGCTCCACAGTGGGGGGGTCTACCATTATGGTCTGGAAACGCCTCTCTAAACTGCCATCCTTCTCAACATGCTTTCTGTATTCATTGAGAGTAGTAGCACCTATGCATTGTATGTCTCCCCTTGCCAGCACGGGTTTAAGCATATTGGAGGCGTCTATGGCTCCCTCCGCTGCGCCTGCACCTACAATGGTATGTAGTTCGTCTATGAAGATGATTGTGTTTTTGTTCTTCGTCAGTTCATTTATGATTGCCTTCAGACGTTCTTCAAATTGCCCCCTGTATTTGGTGCCCGCCACCACACCCGATAGGTCAAGGGTCAAAAGTCGTTTCTTCTGCAAACTTGGGGGGACATCTTTGTTGACTATCTTCTGGGCGAGACCCTCAACTATTGCGGTCTTGCCCACACCCGGCTCACCCAGAAGAACTGGATTGTTCTTCTTTCTGCGCGAAAGAATCTGTATAAGACGTGATATCTCGGTCTCTCTGCCGATGATGGGGTCTAATTTGCCTTCCTTCGCAAGTTTGGTCAGGTCTCTTCCGAACTCATTCAGGGCAGGGGTTCTCTCTCTGGGTGCCTCCTCCCTCTGCTCAATACCAGCACCCCGGCTTACCAAACTTATTATCTCCTCCCTCATTAATTCTACTTCCAGACCAGATTTACGGAGAACCGTCGCTGCTATTCCACCGCCCTCTCGCAACAGTCCCAGGAGGAGGTGCTCGGTTCCGACATAGTTGTGCCCCATCGCCTGGCTCTCGTCCCACGCCAGTTCAAAGACCTTTCTTGCCCTGGCGGTGAAGGCAATCTCCTTTATGGGGCGCCCTTCACCCATCATTAAAAGCGATTCAACCTCTTTCCTCAATTCCTCTATGTCAATGCCTAAGTTCTCAATCGCCTGGATGGCTATGCCCTCACCATCACGAAGTATTCCTAAAAGTATGTGTTCTGTTCCAAGATAATTATGGTTGAAGCGCTCTGCCTCATCTCGAGCCAAAACGATAACCTTTCTTGCTCTGCTGGTGAATTTCTCAAGCATCTCTTTTTCCTATACTCAAATTTATATTATCATAGTTTCTCAGGATTTTCAATAGAAGTAGAAAACAATTGTTTTTATTGTAGAAAATTGACTTTGACATTTCTTTATAATCTGAAATATTAAGGGTGTTATGTTAGAATTTATTTAAGGAGGGTTATTGCATGAAGAGAGGGTTTCTTTTATATGTAAATTCCTATTTTATACTGTCCTGTCTGGTTGTCTTACAGGTTTATGCTGTAGGAAGTTATAACGATATACCAAGGTTGTTCTGGGTGGATAAGGAGCATGTCCCACCAATGAGCGAGGAGGAGCTGAAGGCACTTGCCTATTTTAATGTGGTCAGCCACCACGATGTAATATACAGGAGCGGGGGTAATAGGTTATATGAGAGGACCGATGATGGTTCGTATCTGCTATTGATGATAGTGAATGAGGAGTTATATAACGATATTAGTGACAATCTCAATGAATTTATCACCCAGACGGAGAGCAATGGCTATACTGTAGAGTTGTGGACTGCGGAGTATGCAGATGCGGAGGACTTGAGGGCTGAATTACAGGACTTCTGGGCTGAGAATGGTGATTTCAACTGCTTTATGATAGGGACCCTTCCTGTGGCGCTCTCCGAGATTGGCTACTTTGAGGGTGAGGGAACGCCATATCCAATTGACCTGTTCTTTATGGACCTGGACGGTGAGTGGGAAGATACAGATGAAGATGGCTATTATGACAACCATGATGATGGTGATGGGGATGTAGAACCTGACATCTCATTTGGCAGAATCTATGCAGAACCGCTGACATATCACAGTAGCACAGAAGCGGAGTTGACAAACAATTATCTGGAGAAGGTGATGGCATATTGCGATGGCGAGTTCTACGATGTTGAGCAGAAGGGGCTTGCATTTGTTGATGACGACTGGTTTGACTCGGCTGATGAGTGGGGTGGTGCACTTTATTACTGCTATGACGATGTGGATATTATTAAGGGTGCGGATACAGTTGATGAGATATATGAAGAGAAACTGATAGAGAAGTATGAGACCATATTGCTGTGTGCGCATTCTAACCCCAATTATCATGCCTTCAAGATAGGCAATGATTGGACTGGTGGTGAGACATGGTTTTATGAGGTCTATAATATAGAGCCAATATGTCATTTCTTTAATCTGTTTGCGTGCTCTAATTGCCAATACACCTACACCAACTGCATGGGGTCGTGGTATATATTAGTGCCCTCCAACTATGGCTTAACATCGGTCGGAAGCGCCAAGACCGGCGCTATGCTTGAGTTTGACCAGTTCTATTCATGGCTCGGAGTTGGCTATAACTTTGGAGATGCATTCAGACACTGGTTTGAAGATGTTGGAATCAATAATAAGGACTGGCATTATGGCATGACCCTTTTGGGCAACCCCCTGTTGAAGATATCTGAGTATATGAACGATGTTGAGATGGTGGTATTTAATGCGAGCCCCCTTAATGACGCCATTATGCTTGAATGGAAGGTGGATGATGAGGAGGGTATCACCGGTTATTATATCTACAGGTCACCAGCGACTATGGAACTATGTGATAGAACCGAACTTGATGTGGGAAGGGGTGTATTTGAGTGGAAGCGCCTTAATGATTACCCGATAACCGGTAAAAGCCCCTACAGTTATGTGGATAGTGATGTCAACGAGGGCACCAGATACATATATCGCCTTGATGCACTATACGGGGAGAACGCTGTCTCACTGGCGAGAACAAGCGGTAGTATTAGCAGTTCATCACCGTTATCCATCGTGATGGTATATCCCAATCCGGTCTCAGAGAAACTGCATATTGTTATAGAATCGGATATAGATACAGAGATGGACATCAGTATTTATGATATTGCAGGAAGGGTGGTAAGGAACGAGAGTATCAAGACGAAGATGTTAAAGGGTGATTATGAGCTTAGCACAGCGGAATTAGATGATGGTGTGTATATTATCAGGGCGAGCAGTGATAGCGGTTCTGATACGGTAAGGGTTGTGGTTCAAAGATAGGGTTGTAAATCAGGTTGTCCTGTATGATATATTTAGGTTGGTAGTAAAACTATATACGATGGAGGATTTCTATGGAAGATGAGGGCAGGTTGATAGGTATAGATGATGAGGTAGTATTATACAATAGGAGTCAGCATATAACATCTATTCTTGTGGATATAATTATATCCTCGGTTGTGTTTATCGGTTTAATAGTTGGTGCGGTGATGTTGAGTGACCTCAGTTTATATTTCATTATCGCTTTGATACTACCTGTGGCTTATGTTATCTTCAAGTTATGGAAGAGGGAGAGATATATTGTGACCAATAAGAGATTTATAAACCATAAGCCAATGGGCTCTACGAGGGCTATTTCGTTGGAAGATATTATTGAGGTAAAACTGGAGAATGATGGTGACAAACGCAAGAAAGGTTGTGGGAAGGTTAACCTAATAACTACAGTTAGGGCAGGTGATAGGTTGATAATTGGTGATAAGGAAGAGTATGGTATAGTAACTATTAATCATGTTGACAGTCCGGCTATATTCAAGGAGTCGGTAATGAGTGGGAAGATAAGTTCAGGGGGTATTCTGAAGAAGTAGATATGGAGCACAGGATTGAGAGATTTGTGAAGGGCGATTCCCAGCTGATTCGCTTAAAACCCGAGAGTGACCTGCTGGAGACATTAAACAATCTGGTTGAGAGGGTGGGAATAGAGGTAGGGGTAATTAGTGGCATTGGTTCGGTAGGTCCTGTTAATATTGGGTATTACGATTTCAATAAGAAAGAGTATAGGAAGAACCACTTCAAGGGGATATACGAACTTGTAAGTTTGATGGGGAATATATCGGTAAAGGATAACAAACCATTCTGCCATTGCCATATTGTGATAGGTGATAAGGATGGTAAGGTCTATGGAGGTCATCTCCTTCCGGGGACGATAGTAAAAGTAGGCGAATTTCATATTGATGTTTTGAAGGGGACTCCACCTGAGAGGATATTTGATGTCACCACGGGGCTTCACCTCTGGAACCTTAAACTTTAGAGTATGTTGAGGAGATTGTTTATAGTTGGGGTATTCACCGTATTGCCCCTCGTTCTTATACAGGCATCTGGGAGTGAGAGGGCTACCATAAATGTTATTCATGTTGATGGAGTTATAAGCCCCGTTATCTCTGAGTATATAATCACAGCGATAGAGCTTGCTGAAGATGAGAACGCAGTATGCCTCATAATAAGGTTGGACACCCCCGGCGGTCTTGACAAGTCAATGAGAGAGATAATAAAGCGGATGTTTTCATCAAGGGTGCCTATAATCGTCTTTGTAGCACCTCAGGGTAGCAGGGCTGCCTCTGCAGGCACATTTATAACTCTCGCCTCCCATATTGCTGTGATGTCACCATCAACAAGTATCGGTGCAGCCACACCGGTCTCACTTGGGATGAGCGGTGCGGAAGACCCTGCATTGAAGAGGAAGGTAACCAATGACGCCGCATCATATATTGAGGGTATAGCAAAGAAGAGAGGCAGAAATATCAAGTGGGCGAGGGATGCAGTCATCCAGGGTTCATCCATCACCGCTGAGAAGGCATTAGACAGAGGCGTTATAGACCTCATCGCCAATGATGTGAATGAACTGATTGAGAAGATTGACGGCTATGAGGTGGATATAGACGGTAAGATTGTTACCCTTCATACAAGTGGTGTGCCAGTCAAAGAGATTAAGATGGGTTTTAGAACCAAATTTCTCTCAATCCTCTCTGACCCCAATATTGCATATATTCTTCTGATTCTCGGTTTCTATGGTCTGTTCTTTGAGTTCTCAAATCCGGGCTCAATATTGCCTGGGATTGCAGGGGTGATATTAATCGTTCTCGCATTTTATTCGCTCCATACTCTGCCCGTGAACTATGCTGGTATGCTTCTGATACTCTTTGGTCTGATATTGTTTATCGCCGAGGTGAAGGTAACAAGCCATGGAGCCCTCACGCTGGGTGGAATAATCTCCCTGGTGCTGGGGTCAATTCTTCTAATTCGCTCGCCCGCACCATATCTCAAGATTTCATGGTATGTCATTGGACCAACTGTCGCTATTACCACTCTGTTCTTCACATTTATTGTAACGATGGGGTTGAAAGCACAGTTTTTGAAAACTGCTACCGGGCAGGAGGGCATAATAGGTATGGTGGGTGAGGCGAAGACGGATATAACCAGGGATGGTGGGACGGTTTTTGTCCACGGTGAGTGGTGGAATGCTGTATCAACAAGAGCCATAAAAAAGCACCAGAAGGTGAAGGTAGTTGGCAAGAAGGGGATGGTATTAAATGTGGAGAGGTTGAAGGAGGAATAAGGAGTTGTTTGGGGTGTTAGGTTGGTTCTGGTTGTTTATTATAATATCGGTCTTTGCTGGTGGGTTGGTTATTGTGATTATCTATCTTGTTCTTAGAGCCCGCTTAGAGAAACCCGCTACAGGTTATGAGGGTATGGTGGGTGAGATAGGTAGGGCTGATACCGATATAACCCAGAATGGAGGTAAGGTCTTCATCCGTGGTGAACTGTGGAATGCCTGGTCACACAGAAAGATTAAGAAGAACACACGGGTGAAGGTCGTTGGGATTGAGGGAATGGTATTGAAAGTTGAGCCATATTATGAAGATTAGATGTGAGTGTTTATTATGAGAATTGTGAGAAATGTGTGAATATTATTTTTAGGAGGGATGTTTAATGATTGCGGTAGAAAATTACTTTCTTTGTTTCTTCATAGGTATTGTTATCTTCTTTCTACTTGCTTCTGCAATTAGAATACTGAGAGAATATGAGAGAGGCGTAGTGTTCCGTCTTGGACGACTCATAGGCGTCAAGGGTCCCGGTCTGATAATCCTCATTCCAATCGTTGACAGGATGGTCAAGGTTGACCTCAGGATTGTAACTCTTGATGTTCCACCACAGGATGTCATAACCAGAGACAATGTAAGTGTGAAGGTTAATGCGGTAATATACTTCAGGGTGATGGATGCAGCTAAGTCAATCGTGGAGGTGGAGGACTATCTTCTGGCAACCTCTCAGTTAGCTCAGACCACATTGAGGAATATATGCGGTCAGGTAGAATTAGATGAGGTTTTAGCAGAGAGGGAGAAGGTGAACCATATGATACAGAGCATACTTGATGAGATGACGGACCCCTGGGGAATAAAGGTCTCGGCGGTTGAGGTCAAGCATGTTGACCTGCCAGCAGAGATGATAAGGGCGATAGCAAGACAGGCAGAGGCAGAGAGAGAGAGGCGCGCAAAGGTAATCCACGCAGAGGGTGAGTTCCAGGCATCTCAGAAGTTAAGGGAGGCAGCGGATGTCATCTCTGAAAACCCTGCTGCCATACAACTGCGTTATCTTCAGACCTTAAACGAGATTGCGGTAGAGAACAATTCGGTTACTCTGTTTCCTATACCCATAGACCTCATCAAGCCATTCATAGATGCATATACCAAGAAGCCAAAAAAATAGTAGAAGCACTGTTGAGGTATAGGTATGGTCAGGTCAGCACTCTGTTTCCTGGGAATACTACTTATTGTTGTTGGTTGTGGTGATGAGGATATAATTGGTGAGTGGGTAAATTATACCACTGAGGATGGTCTGCCCGGCTTAATTGTATATTCGGCTACTGAGGATGCTAATAAAACCACCTGGGTCTCTTGCAGTGGGGGTATAGCTCGACTGGAGGGCGCCTACTTCATCCCCTATACAGAGGAGGACGGTCTCCCCTCCAATGAAGCAGTTGTAATAGTTGGTTATAACAGTGGTGTCGCTGTGGGGACGGATAAGGGTCTTGCCCTGTTTGATGGCGATGAGTTCATTGTGTATAACAGAGGTGATGGATTGCCATCCAACAATGTGCAATCACTTGCATCTGGTTCAGAGGGGCTGTGGGTGGGGACTGATGCCGGTCTCTCCTTCTTTGATGGCAGCTCTTTCACCACCTATAATACCGAAAACAGCGACATCGCCGGCGACTGTATATGGGCACTGGCACTTCTTAATGACGATGTGGTAATTGGAACCGAATCCGGTCTATCCATATTCACACCACCTGATGACTGGAAGAACTATGATAAGGGCGACGGTCTCCCATCCGATGTCATATACGCATTGTGGGTTGATGATGGGGTAATCTGGGGTGGCGGTGCCTATGGTGCATTCAAGATTGAGGGAGGTGATGTCTTCGCATATACCCCTGAGAACAGCCAGATTCCATACAGTGATGTGATGGGCGTCTGTGTGGATGATTACGGCGATGTTTGGTTTGCTACCTACGGCGGTGGTATCTGTATGTTGTCGGGGTCTGAGTGGCATATATATATGAGCGGTGAGGGACCGATATCTGACTGGGGTCTGTGTGCCTTCTGCAGTTCATACAATACCCTGTGGTTCGGAACGACTGATGGATTGTCCAGGCACATAAGATATAGAGATTAGGAATTTTTTAGACACAGAATGATAGTAGATTTATAATAATTTTATTTCTTGAATAATAGTATTTGCTATGTTTACATTGTTTCGGAGGTGAAGATTATATGACGAATGGACTTACAAAGCCCCCGGAGCCGAAATGGCTTATGTATCTGATTTCATTCCTGGTCCCTCTGGTCGGGATAATTCTCGGTATAATATACTTGACCAAACCCGAGGAGGAGAACAAACATTTCGGTAAGAGATGTTTAATGTGGGCAATTATCGCCATAGCACTTTTTATTGTATTATGGATTATCTATGCTGTGGTTTTCTTCTCCTGGTTCGCTACAAATGCGCCTGTTACATACTAACAGAGAGTTGAATTTTCGGGGTGACCATTATATGGTCACCCTTGATTATTTATATTAAAATATTGGACGGATGAGTGAGAAGAAGAGATTATCACCTTTGATTATATTTGTTGCAGCTGTGGTTCCATTAGCTGCTCTGTTGCTTGTCATTGGTATGCTTCGTCAGAATGTGCCCGCAGAAGACAGGAGATTTCGCATCCTGCTCATCTTGGCAGCCATAGAGCCGTTTATCTTACTGTTTATAATTCTATTGGCTTTCAAATATCTTGGCTATATTTAAGATAGGGAATTATACCACTGATTATATTATCAGGTGTTTCAATAGATTAAATCCCTACTATTATGTTTTGCTTTTGTAGGAGCTTGATTTATCAATCCCTGGTGATAATTATAAATACCCGCCGAAAAATATAAGATAGCCCGCTATGAGCGGTGCACCTCCAAACGGCATATCATCACCCCTGCCGAAGTATGAGCCATCAATGTATATGTCGCCATCGTCCTCAATCCGCCCCTTATATGAGCCGTCTATGTAGATATCACCATCATACTCAACTCTGCCGTAGTATGAACCGTTGACATATATGTCGCCATCGTCTTCAATGCGACCAGAGTAGGAGCCATCTACATAAACATCACCGTCACTCTCTATTCTTCCCCTGTATGAACCATCTATGTAGATATCTCCATCATCTTCAATGCGACCCTCATATGAACCGTCAATGTAGATATCTATCTCGGCAATTGCAGTAAAGGTGATAAGCAGTATGAAACCAATGATAACTGTAAATTTCACATCCGTATTTTCCATATAGCATCTATTTAATGGTCCTGATATAGAATCTACTGTTCTGATATTCTACCTCTCTTATCTTCTCTTCCTCTAACAATTCATCAACCACCTCCCAGACGGCGCCTACCTTCCTCAAAAACTCCTCCACAGCATCCCTCCTCATTGGGTGAACCGATAATATGCTTAACAGGTCCTCAACCACATCTCCTGTGTGTCCGAACTCCGTCCCCTCAAAACCTATGATGCATTCTGTATTGATGCCTGCTTCTTTGAAGGTCTGGAAAGCCAGGTTTATCTTCTCTTCGTCTGCGGGTCTAACATAGCTCTCAGCGGGGGGGCGTGTGGGGATGGATATGTATGCAGTGGAGGGAGAGACATCTTTTATGAAGCAAGCAATCTTTTCTATCTCTTCAATGCTTTCGTTTACGCCCTCAATCAGCATGGTCTCTGTTGCAATTTCACCATCGTAATTCCCTGAGAACGCAATAATGCCTTCAAGAACACTCTGATGATTGAGCGCCTTATGCGGTCTGTTTATTCTTCGCCAGATGTCATCACTCACCGCATCAACTTTGAGTGAGACCCAGTCCGCCATCATCAGGTCGTTGACAACGCTCTCGTCCCATATTAGAGAACCATTAGAAATGACTGCAATCTTAATCCCAATTGGCTTTAAAAGTTCAATCTCCACACCAAGGTTCATATCAAGAGTGGGTTCGCCGTCGGGAACGAAGGTGAGAAAATCAATCCTCTCCCCCTTCTCCCTTATCTTCTCCACCCTTGATTTCACACTCTTTGATATATCTTCAGGATTGTAGAACTCTCCCCGCTCTACCTGAAATCTTGAGGTTCTGCCCACCTGGCAGTATATACAAGAATAGGTGCATACCTTAGGTGGTATGTTGTTGATACCCAAGCTTCGCCCTAACCGTCTTGATGGTATTGGACCGAAGGTGAGCGATGGACTATTCATATCGTTCTCCAAATATTGCCCTACCTATTCTAATCATTGTTGAGCCCTCCTCAATGGCTATCTCAAAGTCATCGGTCATACCCATAGAGAGGTGGAACACCTGTTCGGGTTTTACTATCTTCTGTGCTCTTTCACCGAGTTCTCTTAAGAGAGAGAATGCTCCCCTTGTTCTCTTCTCGTCGGTGGTAAGTGGTCCAACTGTCATCAGACCGATTATGCTGAGAGTGGGTAATTGGATTATCTTTTCAATTAGGTCTATTGCCCTGTCCGGGCTTGTTCCATACTTGGTCTCCTCTCCAGAGGTGTTGACCTCTATGAGAACCGGGAAGGGGCTTTTGACCTCGGATTTTCTGATGCGCTTATCTAACTCCAGGGCTAATCTCTCAGAATCTATTGACTCTATCACATCATAGAGGTATATAGCATCTCTTACCTTGTTTCTCTGCAGATGACCTATCAGATGCAGGGTAAGTTTGTCTTTGATGTCCATAAGCTCTCCCCACTTCCTCTCCGTCTCCTGAACCTTATTCTCTCCGAATATGCGAATGCCCACCTCATAGCCGGCGCGAATTATTGCAGGCGGGAGGGTTTTGGTCACTGCAACTATGGTTATATCCTCTGGTTTTCTCTTTACTCTATTGCAGGCGTTTTCAACCCTCTCTATCAATCTGTTATAATTAATTCTTATGTCATCTTTATCTATCATAATAAGGTAATAGTATATCATAATATAGATACCCGCAGTTTGCTTCAGTAATTGAACCTGTGAGGTGTGATTTTTACTATCACTATGATAAACTCATTGGTAATTGAATTTCAGCGTTATGAGAGAGAAGGACTTAGAGAGGAGATTGACCGAGTATAACTACCCTGAGGGGATCGTCTCAACAATAAAGGCGCTCCGGGGTGCTGGCTATGATGCGTTCCTGGTTGGTGGCTGTGTGCGGGATATAATGCTTGAGAGAGAGGTTGTTGACTTTGATATAGCCACCGATGCCAGACCTGAGGATGTGATTAAGCTATTTAGGAAGGTAATACCAACGGGTATAAAGCATGGGACGGTGACGGTTATTGAGGGGGGGATGGAGATAGAGATAACCACATTCAGGACTGAGAGCGGGTATTCAGATGCCAGGCGTCCTGATAAGGTAGAGTTTGTCAGTTCAATTGAGGATGATTTGCGGAGGCGGGACTTCACCATAAATGCCTTCGCCTATGACCCGCTTGAGCATGAGTTCATAGACCTCTTTGATGGTGTTAGCGACCTATCTAAGGGTGTCATCAGGGCAGTAGGCGACCCCGTGGAGCGCTTCAGAGAAGATGGGCTGAGACCTTTGAGAGCGGTGAGGATTGCCACAGCCCTCGGTTTTGAGATAGAGATGAGAACGCTAATTGCGATAGGTGAGACGCTTGAATGCTTTAAGAGGGTTGCTAAGGAGAGGGTTCTTGATGAATTGAGAAAGATAATGCGGGCGGTGAAGCCCTCAGTCGGGTTTGAGTATATGAGAGAGACGGGCATACTTGAGATAATATTTCCCGAACTGCTTGAGGGTTATGGTGTCACCCAGAACGAATTTCACGCTTATGATATCTATACCCACTCGTTGTATTCGGCTGATTTTGCTCCAATAGACAAGCCACTGGTGAGGTGGGCGGCGCTGTTGCACGATGTTGGCAAGGCGAGGACCAGAGAGGTCAGGGAGGATGGTAGGGTTACCTTCTACAATCACGAGGTTGTATCAGTTAGGATGGCGATGGTGATGCTTGAGAGGATTCGCTTTCCGAAGAAGGAGATGGAATATGTGTGTAATCTAATCAGGTGGCATATGTTCAACTATACCCCTGAGTGGACTGATTCTGCGGTAAGGAGGTTCATAAGGAGAGTTGGGGTTGATGCTGTTGCTGACCTCTTTGACCTGAGAATTGCCGACTTTCACGCAAATGGTCTGAACCTTGGATTTCCACCCTACCTTGATGAGTTCAAGAAGAGAATTGAGAGTATTCTTGAAGCGGGTGATGCTATAACGGTGAGGGACCTCAAGGTGGATGGCAACGATGTTATGAAGATATACGGTATTGGACCCTCGGAGAAGGTAGGAAGGGTGCTCAATGAACTTCTAAGTGTGGTTATTGATGAACCACAGAAGAATGAGCGTGAGTATCTTCTGAATCTGCTTAGGGAGTGGGCCCAGAGGGAGGGGGATGAGGATTAGATGAGGTCGGCTGTCATATGTATTGTATTTGCGTTTTGTTTCTTGTTCACTTCTAATCTCTTGTCTAAAAATAATGTTAATACCAATATTATGCTCAAGGTCTCTGATTTGAAGATTGACGGACACAAGAATATTAAGGAGAGGGAGATAAGGGATGTAATGCAGATAAAGGAGGGGGAGAGCTATAAATCGTATATCCTGGAGTATCTTATTGGTTCGGATGAGGAGATTATTAAGGAGTTTTATCGCAAGAAGGGATACTTCAATGCATTGGTCAGTGTAGATATGAATTATAAAAAAGGTGATGAGGTTGAGGTATCTGTGAACATTGAGGAGGGGGAGTGCTGTAAGATTGTTAGGGTAGATATAATAGGTGAAATGACGGATGAGGAGAGGAAGAGGTTATGGAAGCAGACCGATTTAGATATAGGTGAAGAGTATTCGGAGGATATAGTGAATGCGAGTGAGTTAGATATATTTATGTATCTGGCAGAGCAGAGTTATATATATGCGGATGTATATACTGATGTTCATTTGAATGAGGATAAGACCGAGTGTGAGATTATATTCAATGTGGACAGGGGTCATAAGGCGTTTTTTGGTGATTGTGCTATAAAGGGGCTGAGTGAGGTGGATGAGGAGATAGTGAGGCGTGAGTTTCTCTTTAAGAAGGGTGACCCCTACAAGCCGAGTATAGTATCTGAGACCAAGAGCAGGATATATAGAACGGGTCTCTTCTCTGACCTTGATTTCAAGCCTCTCGGCTATGAAGGTGAACCGACTTATGTTGACCTGCTTTTAGTGGTGAGGGAGGAGAAGCAGCAGTATTTAGAGGTCTATCCCGGGTATGAATCGCCGGATAGGGTAAAGTTCGGTCTGGGATGGGGTCATAATAATTTTATAGGTAATAATCGGCAATTTAGCATTGGTGGCGATATATCTTATGGTTTTGCGAGTAAAGAGGATGAAGAGAATGTGAATGTATCGCTCTTTGAACCATATTTATTTGGATTAAGAGTAGTTGGTAGAGTAGGTCTATACATTCAAAGGGTGGGGAAGAAGACCTATGAGTATCTAAAACTTGGTAGCGAATTCGGCGTAGAGAAGGAGTTGACAGAGAGAGTAAGTGTGTTTGAAACATGCGATATGGCAAGGGTGTGGGCTAAAGGCGACCTGGAGGATAGCGGTCTGGAGGAGGGTCCGAGATATACAACATCCCTAAAGACCACATTGAGGTATGATTCAAGGGACAATCCATTTAATCCTCTGAATGGAGCATATAGTTATGGCTCCTTTGAGATTGCAGGATGGTTCTTGCCGGGGACTGACAATTTTGCGAGGGCGATTATAGAGTTAAATAGGTATATGCCGGTTAAGGAGGGTGGTTTGATGGCTCTTCATCTTCGTCTTGGCGATATAGAACCTGTTGCTGGCTCAAAGAATATACCAATCTATGAACGGTTCTTCACAGGTGGCGCCTATTCAGTAAGGGGATTTGAGCAGGATGGTCTGGGACCCCTTGATGATGAGGGAGAACCACTGGGAGGGAGGGTTCTGGTAACGATGGGTGTTGATTTTCGCTTCAGATTGCCATTACTTACCGATGTAAAAATACCATGGATAGGATTACCATTAGGTAACCTGTGGGGTGCTATATTTATAGATGGAGGGAATGTATTTGAGGGATATGAGTATTTCAAACTTGAGAGGTTGAGGTTCGGGGGAGGTATTGGATTGAGATATAACACACCCTTCGGACCAATCAGGTTTGACATTGCAAGACCGCTTGATTCGGCGGAGGATGAGAGGGAGGAGGGCTTTATATATTATATTGCCCTTGGACACGCTTATTGATTATGCATAGGTTCAGATGGACAGTATGGCGTAGAATTTTGTTTGGTTTCTTTATCCTTATAGCCGTGTTTGCATCGGCAGTCATCTTGCTTTATCAGAGCGGTTTCATCCACGAGAAGTTAAGAGCGTTAGCAGAACAACGGCTTGGTGAATATTCGGGGAGAGATGTGAGAATTGAATCGCTTACAGGTAGTTTGATTTCTGATGCTACTTTTAAGGGTCTGGTGATTGGTCATGAGGATGATATAGAGAAGTGCACCTGCCTTGATGTTGAGAGTGTTACAGTGAAATATAATATCATTGACTTTTTGAGAAAGAAGATAAGGTTGAGGGAGGTAGTGGTTGTAAGACCAATTGTCTACCTTGGAAGGGATAGTGAGGGGCATTTCAGCTTGAAGGAGGTCTTCAGACCCACAAGACCAAGAAAGGGAGGACCATCTAAGTTCTCCATGACAATAGATAATATCTATGTCAAAGATGCTTATTACTCTATGGATGTTAATTTCCCCATCACAGAATATGAGCACTGTTATGTTCATTCCAGATACTCGGTCAGGAGGGGTATCCATACCATTGAGGTTATGGATAGCAGTTGCTATATCCCTGCCTATGACCTTCAGGTGAAGTCATTCGGAGGCAGGATTACCGCCGGTGGGGGTAATGTAATCCTTCAGGATATGTATGCAAGGACGGATTTGATTGATGTGCAGGTAGATGGTCTGGTGGAATACTCGCCCAAGCTCCATTACACCATATCAACTGAGGGGTCGCGTCTTGAAGCATCGGAGATTGACCGTATGTTCTTTGGAGAGAGGGGGGTTATATCCGGCGATATGGATGTGAACTCAACTCTGGAGGGAGGGCATGGTTGGTTTAGGAGTATCGGTGAAGTGAGCATAGTTGATGGTGTGCTGGTTAAATACCCATTTGAGAGTTTCAAGTTTGACTACTTATATAGTGATGGTCATCTCGTCACAGAAAATGTTGTGATTGATATGGAGGGTGGGCATTTTAAGGGCGAGGCGGAGTTGTATAGTGGAAAGAGAGTGAGTATGTATAATCTCCACTTTGATGGCACAGGTGTTGATTTTGCATTCTTCAATAATTTATATAAGATACACACTAATCTTGAGCTGGGTGTTGTGATGGCAGGTAGCGGTTTCACTAAGGAGACACTAAATAGTGATATTGTATTTGATGTTCGTGGCGGTAAGGTGGGGGGTGTAGCCATTGATTCAGCCAGCGGGACTATCGGGCTGAGGGATATGAACTGCGCATTTGAGAACCTAAATATCAGTATAGGTGGTGCAAGCGCTCTCATAAAGGGTAATCTTGCTTTTGATGGCTCCATTGACCTCTTCGTTGATGCTGTTGACATACCGGTTAATGCTATCACATCCGCATTTGACTATGAAGTGGATAGGGGAGTAGCACATACATTAATCCATCTGGCGGGCGATATTCGTTCCCCCGACGTCAGTGGCACGGTGACACTTAAAAATGTGTATTCTGATAAACTGGGAGCAGATGATGTTATATTGAATGTGGATGTGGTGGATGTGGTAGATGAACCTGAAGGTGAATTTGAGTTCAAGGGCTGGGGAATGAATGTCTATGGTGTCCCCTTAAACAAACTTACTATGAAAGGGATGGTTAAACCGAAGGAGATTATCATTAAAGGTGTGGAGGGCTTTATGCCGAGGGGATTCTTTGTAAATGGTGACATAAAATATAGTTATGAAGACATAGAGAGAAAGGAGATACTGCTCACAGATTTTGGTATTTATGTAAGGGGCTTCAATATTCTCTCAACCGATGAGGTAGGTATTGAATTGTTGGAGAGTGGTATTGGAATAAGACGCTGTGAACTGAGGTTTCTGGATGGTGTTGTGAATATTCAGGAATCTTATATTAAAGGCGAAGAAGTGCATCTTGAACTCGCTGGCGGCGGATTAAGTGTTGATGCTCTGGACTCGCTTCTTGGGACTACTGGTATGTTCTATGGCAGGGTGGAGAGATTTAAACTTGAAATAGGTGGTTCTCTGACCAACCCCGATATTCTCTTCTCTATGAAGGCGGGTGGAGGACCCTTCAGATATATGGAGGATGCGGATGTGGATATTGGTCTGCACTATCTCTCCGATGCGGTTCACATAGACAGGTTTGATTTGAGTGGTTCTGTGGGTAGATTGAAGGTGTCAGGTTATGTGCCCATTAGCTTAAGAGACCTAATTAAGCGTGAGAGACCGTTCTATGAGCCAATGAACCTGAAGGTGACCTCGGACAACCTTGACCTGCGTCTGGTCAATAACTTCACCAACTGGGTTTTCGTTGACGGTGGTAGTGTGGATGCGGATATAGAGGTTAAGGGAATGCCCGATATGCCCTATTTTGAGGGTGATATAGGTGTAAGAGATGGCTATGTGGTAATAGGCAAGTATGGCGCTCAGATAAGGGATATAAATGGCGAGGTGAAACTTCAAGGGAGAGAGTTCATAATAGAGAACGAAACCCCTATAAAAGGCAAGATGGATAATGGATATGTGACCACATCAGGCACTATAACACTTCCCACATCTGTTGGTATGCCCGATTTTAACCTTCACATATTAATGTCTAACGCTGTATTAAGAGGTGTTCCAATGGTTACCGGTATAATCACCGCTGATGTGTTTCTTACAGGGACACCCAAGAGGGACTTCGCCCTGAGAGGTAAGGTCAGGGTTCACGAGGGCTTGATTACATATAACTTCTCTGAAGCGGGAAGGGCTGGAACTGCATCCAAGGATAGTATGGATATTGAACTGTATATACTCGGTGAGAATAATATCTGGTTCAGGAACTCATCTGCTGATATTGAGTTGTCCTGCGATATGAGGTTGAAGCGGAAGGATGGTATATACAATATCACAGGTGAACTCAATGCCCTGAGGGGCTATTACTACTTCCTGAGGAAGGACTTCCAGATAGAGAGGGGCAATGTGGTCTTTGAAGGGGGAGGAGAGATTAACCCGAATATAGACATTCTCGGTTTCTTAATGATAAGGGACAGGGAGGAGAATAAGGAGGCACCTGTCTATATCCAAATTGAGGGCACCCTGAAAGAACCTGAGATAAGCTTATACTCCCCGGACTACCCTAACCTATCTCAGGAGGATATAATCACCATAGTGGCGCTTAATATGACCTGGGACGAATACAGACAGACAGGCGTGGGAGAGTTAGCGGGTAGTCAGACGAGGGAGTATATTGAGAGATATGTTGAAGACGAGCTGGCACGCTCTCTCAGAAGGGGAACCGGGCTTGATACTCTCCGCATAAGGACAAACCTTATAAGCGGTGGCGAGAAGGAGTCAATAAAGATAACCGTGGGCAAGTATATCACCCGCAAGTTCTATGTAAGTTTCACCAGCGACTTCTACAACACCCAGGGACAGTCATTCACCGCTGAATATTATCTCGGCAGGCGGTTTTCCATAATCAGTGAGACCTTCTCAGAGGAGGGTGCATATAAATACGCATTCGGTTTTAGGTACAGGTTAAGATTTTGATATAATATCTGAAGGGAGTGTGATATGAAGCACTTGATAATCTTCTTATCTATCGTCTGTCTTTCTGCAATCTCGTCTGCCTCGGGAGACCTCACGGTGAAGAACTCATCGTATAGCACCATCGGCTACATATATGAGGACGGCACCGTGAAGGACGCTAATTACCGCACCAGGGGTTATATCTATGAAGACGGCACAGTGAAGGACGCCGGGTATAGAACAATAGGTTACATATACGACGATGGCACCATCAAGGATGAGAGCTATGTGACCATTGGTTATGTATATGATGACGGCACAATGAAAAGCAGGAGTTATTCAACTATCGGTTATATATACGACGATGGCGACATAAAGAATGCTAATTATTCCACCGTCGCTTATGTGGATGGTTACGACTTCACCGATATGTTGCGGGTCTGTGCGTATCTTTTCTTCTTCAGTCATCTTATCTCCTGGCAGTAGATGAAAATATTACTCTTGAAGGGCATTGCAAATTGTTATAATCGCCCTATGAGATTTTCTGCTATCTTAATCTTTATTGTAAGCGTTTTTTCTATGTCTCTCTCATACGACCTTGAGTTTGCCCTCGGAAGGACCAAGGTCATAACCGCCGACCCGGAGGGAATATCCCGCTCCCTCGCAATGCCTCAGGAGGAGAACGATGAGGTGAGCATGACTGTGAGTATTAAGTATATTGATGAAAAAACAGCGGTGTTGACCTTTGATAACTTCACGCAGATATACATACTTGATGGGACACCAATCTCGCCACCCGACCCCATATCGTCCATCTACTCCCAGCCCATAATGGTTCATCTG
>QMNJ01000013.1 GCA_003647715.1 Candidatus Coatesiibacteriota bacterium | reverse complement strand
TTATAAATGGAGTTAAAGAGATTTCTGAAAATAGGTATATCCTCACAATCAAGATAAAGGATATAGCAAACATTTTCCAACAGATTTCTAATATTCTTGTCGGACTTGAAGAAAAGGAAGATATGCCGCCTACCAAAACTATAGAAATTGAAGATAATAAAGCGTCGGAAAAGAAACTTGGTTCAAAATATTTCAAGTGGGATATAAAAGAACATACCGTTGTTGCAATAGCAAGAAAAGATAATCCTTACAGACACTATTGCCCTATAATACACTTTCGAACTATTTTAAAAACGATAATTGAAGTGTTCAAAAGTCAAAATATTATAAATACCGATCTAATTTTCTCTGTGCTTGAAGGACAAAACTTATCACCTGACAGGCCTTTTAAGGGAAAATCAGAAGAGTACAAAATCAGAATGACTTTAGGGATCTTAGAAATAGAGGGATTAATTAAGTGGACTGGTTCAAAGAGACCTATAGAATATAAACTAAATATTTCGATAGATGAAATTGAAAAGTGGGTGGAGGAGAATTTACAAAATTATTGAAATTCTAGAGATAAATATGAAAATTAAGCCCCCGGCGGGATTCGAACCCGCTACCCCGGCATTACGAGTGCCGTGCTCTTCCACCTGAGCTACGGAGGCAAAAAACTCCAAACCCCACACTATTATACCCTATCTCTCACTTAAAATCTTCGCCAGATATTCAAGTGACCTGTCAAATGTCTTCTCAGCATCATCTGGGAATAAGCACGCGGGCGCCTCACCTAAACTCAAATGATACCTTATGCACTCACAACAATAGCCCTTCTTTGAACACGGCTCATATGTGCAGTTGCACCTCTTGAGATTCTCTTCATAGTTTTTACAGTCCTTCGCCATCTAACCACCTTCCCTTGATGTTACGCTCTTTCATCTCTGTTTCATCTATCTCTTTATATCTACTGCCCCTTGTCTGAACTGACCGCATTCTCAATCATCCTCCTGGCGTTCTCCATCGCCTCCTTTGAGACGCTCTCCTCACCCGAAAGCATCCTCGCTATCTCGCCTACCTTCTCCATCTT
The DNA here is from genome assembly GCA_003647715.1 of Candidatus Coatesiibacteriota bacterium. Classification (GTDB taxonomy): domain Bacteria; phylum RBG-13-66-14; class B26-G2; order B26-G2; family B26-G2; genus B26-G2. Next base: position 18,999 of record QMNJ01000013.1, on the reverse strand, counting down.
GCTTATCTTCTTAACCGTTGTGATAGCCCTTCCACCCTTCATCTTCTTCTCAACCTTTAGATGGTTGTGTGAATATGCCGCAATCTGCGGAAGATGTGATATGGTTATCACCTGCCTCATACCGCCAAGCCGTCTCAGGCGGGTGGCAACCTGTGATGCACTCCTGCCCCCCAGTCCCACATCCACCTCGTCAAATATAAGCGTGGGTGTCTCATCGGCATCAGCCAGAATGCTCCTCAGCGCCAGCATCACCCTCGCCAGTTCACCCCCCGATGCTACCATCACCATCGGTTTGGGACTCTCGCCAGGGTTGGTAGAAATGAGAAATGAGACCTTATCCACTCCACTTGATGTAAAACCAACTCCGGTGTCATCAATCACCGCATCATCACCCTCGTTATACTCAATTGAAACCACAAATTCAACACCATCCATCCCCAACTCCTTCAATTCACCCTCAACCTGTTCCTCTAATATCTTCGCCGCCTCCTTCCTGCTTTTTGAAATATCAAATGCAATTCTCTTCAGTTCATCTTGAAGTGTCTTGAGTTTCTCTTCAAGGTTCTCCCTGGTCTCAGAGTATGTCTCCAGATTATATAGTTCCTCCTTCGCCTTTGACAGGTAGGTTAATATATCTTCAATGGTGCCACCATACTTCCTCTTAAGAAGCGATATTTGTGCCAATCTGCCCTCAACCTCCTCAAGGCGCTGGGGATTGAAGTCAAGCGATGCAATATATTCGTTTATGAATCCCTCAATGTCTTTAAGTATATATAGTGCCTCTGTGGATTGTGATGAGGTCTCGCTTACTGTAGCGTCTAACCTGCTCATCTCCTCCATTATGGCATTCAATCTGCCGATATTATCTTCAAGCCCCCCCTCCTCTGATAATAATGACTTCACCTCTTTGGCAAGTTGTGCAATCTTCTCACCACTCCTGAGAAAGGTTCTCTCATCCTCAAGTGTTTCATCTTCCCCGTCTTTCAAATCTGCCCTCTCTATCTCCTCTATCTGAAACTCCAGCAGGTCTTTCCGCCTCTCTCTTTCTGCTTCATCTTCTATTATGGTCTCAATCCTGTTCTTAACCGCTCTGAATTCCCTGTATTTATCTCTGTATATCTTCACCATATCCTTGAGACCGGCGAAGGAGTCAAGGAACTCCAGGTGAGATGAGGGATTTAGGAGACGCTGGTGCTCGTGCTGACCATGTATATCCACCAGGTTGCTTATCTTCTCCCTCAGGGCTTTCACCGTGGAACGTTCACCGTTAATAAAGATTCTATTCCTCCCATCCCTTGCCACCTCTCTCTTCACCACTATCTCATCACCGTCATTGATGAATGTTGCCTCAACATGTGCGAAATCAAACCCCTCTCGTATCATGTTTGAATATGCTCTATCACCCAGAACTAAACTTAAGGCGTCTATGATAATGGACTTTCCAGCACCCGTTTCACCTGTTAGAACAGTGAAACCCCTTCCAAATTCAATTTCAATTTCGTCTATGAGCGCATAGTTTCTTACTGATAACCTGCTTATCATATTAGTTATTACTCTTCGGTTGCCTTATCCTCCCTCATATCTCTCCAGTTCCATCTCTCCCTCAAAACCCTGAATAGTTCCCATTCCTTAATCCTTATCAATGATAGGTTATATTTGGACTTTGAAATGTTTATCTCATCATTCTTCGTTATATCCCTGGTGACCTGACCGTCCACGGTAATGGTCACATTGGTTCCCCCTGCAATTTTACCTGTTATCTTCACCTTCTCATAGGTGGGAAGGATGAAGGGTGCGATAAATTGCGGATGGGGGCATATAGGTGTATAGAGAACCAAATCTAGGGAAGGGTCTATAACCGGACCACCAGCACTCAGTGAGTATGCGGTTGAGCCGGTGGGTGTTGAGACAACCAATCCATCCCCTGAGAATGTTATGGGAACCTTGCCCTCCCTGTTAATGGTGATGTGTGCTACTTGAGTTGATAGACCTCTATGAATAACAAGTTCATTCAGGTATATGCTCTTCCAGTGCCCAACTTCCACATTTAATAGCATTCTTCTTTCAAGTGTATAATCACCTTTTATCAGTGCTTCTAAAGCCCTTTCTTTCTCGGTATAATCTATCTCGGAGAGGAATCCCATCCCGGAAACATTTATAGGTAGAATTGGTATTTCGTATTGTGCAATTGCTCTTACTGTTGTCAGAAGAGTTCCATCTCCTCCGAGTATAATAAGTGCATTTGCTTCTCTGGATGAAGAAGCAATTACTTTATAGCCCTCATCTTCTTCAGGTTTGTCAAAATAACCAGTGAGGTCAGGCATAGAGACATCTATGCCCTTTGACCTGAATTCATTAACAAGCGAAGACCCTGCCTCTAATGCCTTTTTCTTTCTATAGTTGGCTATAATAGTAATCTTTCTGATGTGTTTCATATGTGTAGATATTATCAAAAAATACCGTTCATTAGAATATTTTGAGGTCTGCTTAATTGTTTTACTGGTATTTGAAGCATATGAAGTATTCCTGATTTCCCTTTGGACCCTTAAGAGTTGAAGGAACAATGTTTCTTACTTCGCAACCAAGTTCAATAATAAAGTTCTCTATTTTCTTAACTACACTTTCAATAACCTGTTTGTCCCTCACTACACCCTTCTTTACATACTTTCTATCTGCTTCAAACTGAGGTTTAATTAGAGCGATGATGTCTGCAGGCTTAGACATTATCCTTAATAATGGCGGAATAATCAGTTTGAGCGAGATAAATGATACATCAATTGTAGCCAGTGTTGGTTGTGGTTCAAAGGTCAACCTGTCAATGTATCTCGCATTCGTGTTATCAAGCACTACTATTCGTTCATTGCCCGTAAGTTTTTCAGATAGTAGCCCCTTTCCAACATCTACTGCATATATCAATGAGGCACCCTGTTTTAGTAGGAAGTCGGTGAAACCACCTGTTGATGCACCGATGTCTATACAGACCTTGTTCTCTATCTTGATGCTGTCTATCTTATTAAAAGCCCCTTCTATTTTAAGTCCGCCTCTGCTTACATAGGGAGTTGGTTCAATAATCTCAATCTTTTCGCTACCCGAGACATGATGACCTGCCTTATTAACCACACTTCCATTTACCACTACTCTGCCCGCCATGATCATTGCCTGGGCGATACTTCTGGTATTCACCAGACCCCTTTTAACGAGAGTTTTATCAAGCCTTTCTGTTTCTCGCATAGTAGAAATTAAATTAGTGGGAGTTTTTCTTCTTGTGGGAGATGAGCATCCTCGCTCTCTCTGCTATATCTTCTGGAGTTAATTTAACTATCTTCAGAAGTTCACTCACCTTACCGTGTGTGATAAACTCATCGGGTATTCCCATCCTATCGCAGGTGATATCATCTATTAGGCTATTTTCTTCAAGGAACTCAAGAATCCCCGAGCCGAACCCGCCATTAAGGGCTCCTTCCTCAACAGTAAGCCATATATTGTTTTTCATTGCAAGTTCTTTGAATAGTTCGTCATCAAGCGGTTTGATGAACCTGGCATTTACAATTGTTGCTGAGAAACCCTCTTTTGATAGCTCTTCACCTGCTTTTAGAGCGAAAGACACCATTCTGCCTATGGCGATGATGGCGATGTCTTTACCCTCAGTCAATATTTCACCCTCTCCAACTTTTATCGGATTAGCATTGTAATCAACCTCAACACCAACACCCTTACCCCTTGGGTATCTTATTGCAAAAGGACCATTGTATTGATGTGCTGTTCTCAGTAATGCTACCAGTTCTGCTTCATCCTTCGGTGCTGAAATAACGATGTTTGGTATGGGTCTGAGATATGCAATATCAAAACATCCATGGTGTGTAGGTCCATCCTCTCCAACCAGTCCACCTCTGTCAATGGCGATTATCACTGGAAGGTTCTGCAGGCATACATCGTGGATTACCATATCATAAGCCCTTTGAAGAAAGGTGGAGTATATAGCACAGATGGGTTTGAGACCCATAGTGGAGAGACCTGCAGCGAAGGTGATTGCGTGCCCCTCTGATATTCCAACATCAAAGAATCTATCAGGGAATCTATTTTTGAATTGTATAGTGCCAGTGCCATCAGGCATTGCTGCGGTGATTGCGACTACCTTTTTATCTTCTTCCCCCAGTTTAGTTATGGCTCTACCAAATACCTCAGTGTAAGTAGTTCCGCCACTCACCGAATTGAATTTACCGGTATTAGGGTTGAAAGCAGATACACCATGAAAAAGAGTGGCATTCTCCTCGGCGGGTGTATAACCCTTGCCCTTGGTCGTCAAGATATGTAGAAGCACCGGTCCCTTCAGCTTTAATGCTCCGTCTATACTCTCTATCAGGTCTTCAATATTATGTCCGTCTATAGGACCAAGGTATCTATAACCTTGTTCTTCAAATAGCATTCCTGGAACCAGAAGGTTCTTTAAGCCCTCTTCAAATCTTCTTGCATAGTTAAACAGTTCCCACCCTTTTCTTGGTATTGATTGCACCAGTGCTTGGAGACGGCTTCTTATCTGGTCAAACGCCGGGTTTGTAATTATTTTACTTAGATATTTTGCAAGCGCTCCAACATTAGGTGATATAGACATCTCATTATCGTTTAGAATTATAAGGATGTCTCTGCCAGATTCGCCTGTTCTATCAAGACCTTCAAGTGCAAGACCTCCAGTGAGAGCCCCGTCGCCTATAACAGCCACCACCTTAAAGTCGTCACCTCTTATGTCCCTTGCAGTTGCTATTCCAAGTGCTGCTGATATTGAGGTTGAGGCATGCCCCACTGAGAAGGTGTCATAGACCGACTCATCTCTCTTCACAAAACCGGAGATTCCACCAAGGGTTCTGAGGGTTGGGAATTCATTTCTTCTGCCTGTTATAATCTTGTGTGCATAAGTTTGATGACCTACATCCCATACAATTTTATCTCTTGGGCAGTCAAGAACACTGTGCAAGGCAATTGTGAGTTCTACTACACCTAAGCTGGGGGCTAAATGACCTCCATTTCTGGACACGACTTCTATTATGTAATCTCGCAACTCATCTGCGAGAATGTATAAATCATCAATTGGAAGTCCCTTTAAGTCAGAAGGAGAATTTATTCTTGAAAGTATCTTGTACTTCTTCATAGCAGTAATCTTTTACAAGTTATTAAGGTATCTGTGATTTATTATAACCTATATTTAAACATTATTCAAATGCTGAGCAGTTAATAGAGAGTGGGAACTACAATGAGGGATATTTGGTGAATTAGGTGATTAATGCTGGGTTTTAAGGTAATTAGTAAGATTATTGTTTCCCTATATCTTGATGGTTTATTAAAGCATTTTTTGCTATTGACAAATTTGAAAGGTATGTTAGAATTAAGAAAATAAACATAGAAGGGGGTGTAGAGAATGAAGAAAGCTGCGATACTGTTGCTTGGCGTTGCACTAGTATTATCCTTTGGTTGTGCCAAGAAGCCAGCAGAGGTAATTATTGGTGTCTGGACAGGAACATTGACACTGGAAGGTGAAGAAGCACAGAACATCGTCATGGAGTTTATGGAAGATGGTAACTTTACCCTAACTCCTGAAGGCGATGTTCCCGCAAAGGGAACCTATGAGATTGACGACCAAGGTAATCTCACCGGTGAATTCACAGTAGAGGAAGAAGAAATAGCTGGTAAGATGACTGGGCTTCTTGAGAAAGAGACCATCAAGGGCGAGATTGAGATGACCGTCAAGGTAGAGGTTCCTGTGACAGAGGAAGAGGTAGCACCAGAGGGTGAAGAAGTGGCGCCAGAGAAGGTAGAGGAAGCGGCACCGCCGGAAGGCGAAGAAGAAGCTGTTCCAGAGGTTAAGGTAGAAGAGAAGATAGTAAAGGGAACATTTGAAGTCACCAAGGGCGAAGCACCTGCAGAGGAAGAGACAACAGAAGAAGGCGGAGAGTAATCATTCTTTCCATCATCAAGTTGAAGGGGTGGTAAAAAGCCACCCCTTTTGATTTTTCAAAGAGTCACAATAAACAGTTATGAGCACTCAGAATATCCACAGCACTTACAGACCGCACACCCCTCCTCAATAACAAGGTCACCTCCACAGTCAGGGCAGGCACCCACAGATTCCTTCTCGCTCATCTTTCTGCCTTCGATATTGCTATCTGTAATCTTCGCCTCGAGGGCTCTGGCTATTGCATCTGCACAGGAGAGTATCCTTTCATCTCCAAAGCCGAATGGCTTGTGGCATCTTATCCCCTTTAAATGCTTGACTATATACTGTGGCTCTACTCCGGACCTGAGGCACATAGATATTATCCTGCTCAGGGCTTCTGTCTGTGATGCGGCACATCCTCCTGCCTTACCCATATTAGCGAAGAGTTCGCATAAGCCCGTTTCATCCCAGTTGATGGTCACATACAGATTTCCACAACCGGTCTTAATCTTTCTGGTCTCACCCTGGGTTAACACTGGTCTCTCACGGGGTTTTAAGACCCTTTCAACCTTTATGTCTTTAACTGAAGTATCGGAAGTTCCCTCATCTACCCTGCCTATGTTTAGAACCTGCTCCTGTCTGCTTCCATCTCTATACACAGTTATCCCCTTGTTTCCTTCTTTGTAAGCAAGTATAAATGAGTTGTATATGTCCTCTACTGTGGCATTGTTAGGAAAGTTTATGGTCTTGGAGACGGCGTTATCAATATACTTCTGGAATGCTGACTGCATCTTTATATGCCATTCAGGTGAAATATCGTGAGAGACAACGAAGACCTTTCTTACATCTTCCGGTATCTCTTCAAAGTCCCTTATTGACCCTTTATCAATTAGCTTATCAATTAGTTCATCAGAGTAAAACCCACGCTTTTTTGCTGTATCCAAAAATATCGGGTGTATCTCTATCAGCTTGTCCCTGTCCAGGACCTGACGGTAGAAGGCGAGTGCAAACAACGGTTCAATGCCCGATGAGCAACCAGCAATGATACTTATGGTTCCGGTGGGGGCGATGGTAGTGACCGTGGCATTTCTCATCGCAGGCATACCCTTCTTATCATATATTGAACCCTTGAAATTGGGAAAAGGACCCCGCTCCTCCGCTAACCTCTGGCTTGCCCTGTATGACCGCTCCTTGAGGAAGGAGGCAATCTCTTCTGCTGTTTCAAGTGCTTTTTCGCTGTTATACGGTATCTCCAGAAGATAGAGAAGGTCTGCAAAACCCATAATACCGAGACCTATCTTTCTGTTACCTTTGGTCATCTTTTCTATCTGAGGAAGTGGATATCTGTTTGCATCAATTACATTGTCAAGGAATCTTACAGTGATGTCTATCGTCTTGGCGAAGAGGTCCCAATCAATAGTGTATCCACCATCTCCAATCTTGGTCATCCTCGCCAGATTGATTGAACCTAAATTACAGGACTCATAGGGCAGTAGAGGTTGTTCACCGCAGGGATTGGTGCTCTCTATCTCGCCAAGTGTGGGTGTGGGATTGTTTCTGTTTATTCTATCAAGAAAGATTATGCCTGGCTCACCGTTCTTGTGTGCCTGCTTGGCTATCATTTCAAATACCGTCTTGGCAGATAGATATTCAACAATCTCGCCCGTCCTTGGATTTATGAGAGGATAGTCCCTGTCCTCCAGCACCGCCTGCATGAAATCATCGTCTACAGCTACAGAAATGTTGAAATTGGAAAGCACACCATCTTTATCTTTCATGTGAATAAACTCAATGATGTCGGGATGGTCAACTCTCAGAATACCCATATTGGCACCCCTTCTTGTTCCACCCTGTTTGATAATCTCTGTTGCTGAGTCAAAGACCTTCATAAATGATAGTGGACCGCTTGATATTCCCTTTGTTGATTGAACCACATCACTTTTGGGTCTTATCCTGGAGAATGAGAAGCCAGTGCCACCCCCGCTCTTGTGTATCAATGCAGTATTCTTAACCGCCTCAAAGATTGATTCCATGGAATCATCAATAGGAATGACGAAACAGGCGGATAACTGCCCAAGTCGTCTTCCCGCATTCATCAATGTTGGTGAGTTGGGCATAAATAATCTGTCTGTCATTATCTTGTAGAACTCGCAGGCGAGTGTTCTTATAGATTTATCATCTATTGTCCTGTTGTATAATCTCTCACTGTTAGCAATTGTGCATGCAACCCGCCAGAACATATCCTCGGGTGTCTCAAGGATATTCCCGCCTTCGTCTCTTTTGAGGTATCGTCTCTTTAACACTGTGATTGCGTTCTCTGTTAAATCTGCCCTATATTCATCAGGGGGAGGTCCAAAGTCAGATGTTGTATCAATCTCATCTGCATCTACCGATAGGATGGGCATTAAGTCGCCATCCTCAATTCTATCGCCATATCTGTTCATCTCAAATCACCTTTCACCTTATACAATATATTGTATATTATTATTTTATAAAATACAATATGTAGTATGTCAAGAACTATTTTTGTAAATATACAGAATTTTACACTTTTTTTAAGCCGTATGGGGTCAAATTCATCATTGTTTATAATATAATTTGTAAAGATGGTTTAAGCAAGGAGGGATTTGTTATGGCAGATGTAATAGAAAGTATTAAAGCGTCACGGGGACAGAAACTGAGTTGTAAGGGTTGGGTTCAAGAGGCGGCGATGAGGATGCTTATGAATAATCTTGACCCCGATGTAGCGGAGATACCAGAAGAACTGGTGGTCTATGGTGGGCGAGGGAAGGCGGCGAGGAACTGGGAAGCATATCACTCCATAGTAGATACATTGAAACGACTCCGAGATGACGAGACATTGCTGGTTCAATCAGGTAAGCCAGTTGCGGTCTTCAGGACTCACCCTGATGCTCCGCGTGTTTTGATAGCCAATTCACTACTGGTTCCCAAGTGGGCTACCTGGAAGGTATTCCACGAGCTGGAGAGAAAGGGTTTAATTATGTATGGTCAGATGACCGCTGGCTCGTGGATATATATAGGCACTCAGGGCATCCTTCAGGGAACCTATGAGACCCTTGCTGAGGTTGCACGACAGCACTTTGGTGGCTCCCTTGAGGGTAAGGTGGTTCTCACTGCCGGGCTTGGCGGTATGGGGGGTGCACAACCCCTCGCAATAACAATGAATGGTGGTGTGGGCATCATCGTAGAGGTTGACCCGGCAAGGATAAAGCGTCGCCTTGATACCGCTTACCTTGATAAAATGACTGAAGACATTGATGAAGCATTGACGATTGCTGAGGAGGCAAAGAAGAAGAAAAAGCCGTTGTCTTTAGGTATTTTAGGTAACGCTGCAACGGTTCTACCTGAATTATTAAGAAGGGGCTTTCAGCCCGATGTTTTAACTGACCAGACATCTGCCCACGACCTCCTGAATGGCTATGTGCCAGACCAGGTATCATTTGAGGAGGCGCTTGAGTTGAGAAAGAAGAACCCGGAGAAATATCAGCAGTATGCACTTGATGCGGTTGGCAGGCATGTGAAGGCGATGCTTGAGTTCAAAAAGCGTGGCGCTATCACCTTTGACTATGGCAATAATATCAGAGCGCAAGCAGAGAAGGCAGGCGTTGAAGACGCATTCTCTTTCCCCGGTTTTGTTCCCGCATACATAAGACCTATGTTTTGTAATGGTAAAGGACCGTTCAGGTGGGTGGCACTCTCTGGAGAAGAGAATGACATCTATGAGACAGACAGGGTAATTCTTGAACTCTTCCCCGAGGATGAGTCGCTATCAAGGTGGATTAGGATGGCTCAGAAGAGGGTGCGGTTTCAGGGGCTTCCAGCGAGAATCTGCTGGCTGGGCTATGGTGAACGGGAGAAGGCGGGTATTGCCTTCAACGAACTGGTGAAGAAAGGCAGGGTGAAAGCACCTATCGTGATTGGTAGAGACCACCTGGATGCTGGCTCGGTTGCAAGTCCAAACAGAGAGACGGAGGGTATGAAGGATGGTTCGGATGCTATTGCCGACTGGCCTATTTTGAATGCCCTTCTCAATGCTGTATGCGGAGCCAGTTGGGTGAGTGTCCACCACGGAGGTGGTGTTGGCATCGGGTATTCAATCCACGCAGGTATGGTGATTGTGGCGACAGGTGAGAGGGATGCAGAGGAGCGATTGAGACGTGTTCTGAATGTTGACCCGGGTCTCGGTGTGGTAAGGCATGCGGATGCTGGCTATGAGGAGGCGATTGAGTTCGCCAGAGAAAAGGGCATTGATATACCCATGTTAGAATAGTAATCAGTTATAAGTATAATGTTAAATAGAGAAGGGGACGGCTTATTAACCGTCCCCCTGATTACATCTAAACTAATCTCTTTACTTCGCAATCACAAAGTTTTTAGCACTCACAAAGTTCTCAGATGTCATCCTCAATATATACACGCCTGATGATAGGTTGTTCACATCTGATGTGATGGTGTATTCACCTGGAGCATATAGACCACTGGCAAGGGTTGATACCTTTCTACCGGTAATGTCATATACGCATATCTCAATATTTGCATTTTCGGGTATATCAATAGAGACATTGATAGAATTGTATACGGGGTTGGGGAATACATTGTTCAGTGCAAAAGAAGAAGGCACGGATGAGTTAGTGCTTTCGGTCTCACCGATGATTTCAGCATTTTCACCTGTTACTGCCTCAAGCCGGTAGGTGTATGTGGTATCTGTATTAGCAGTTGTATCTGTGAATGAGTAGGGATTTTTACCTGTGATGAGGTTAGTGTTTACTTTTGTCCAGGCGGTATCTAGTGAGCTTGAAGAATCAAAATTAGACGGAGCAAGTGAAGTTTCTGGTATTGACCTGTAGAGGTTGAATCCATTAATAGGTATATCAGTTGAAACGCTCCACTCAAGCTCAATGCCTTTGTCTGTGGTTAAAGCAGTGAATGATGTAAGTTTGATATAGGTATTTTCATCTGTGACTTCAACTTCCGTCTCAAATGGTTTGAAGTTGTGTGAAGTTACCGTAAGGAGCATAATACCTTCTGATTGGGGATTAATGGCGAAAGTAGCATCTCCGTTCTCATCTGTTAAATCAGCAGCATAAACCTCATCATCTTTCCAGATACATACAAGGGCACCCTCTACAGAGGAATCGGTTGAATCATCAACATGGACAGTATATTCCTGAGCGCCTTGGGGTATTGAGTCCTCATAAATTACAGTAAGGTCGTCGGCTTCAGATGTATATATAGGTATATCAGGGTCACCGCACTGGTAGAGTTCGTAGTAGATATATCTATAGTAGGTGTTGCTCATAGCGGTGTTTCTATATGCATACTTGTGAACAGCGTGGATTTCACCTGTTATCCATACATCTTCAGTGCAGAGCTGGTTGAAGTATTCAATGTCAAAATCATTTGAGTACATGTTGTAATGACCTGGTGAGTACCAACCATAGCAATTGTTGGATGTCATGGTTACTCCACCGCCATCGGGTGCTTGCACGAACATGAAGGCGTTGTTGGATGGATATGGCATGTAACCGGCGTAGCAACCAATCGTATATAGAGTGGATGTTATTCTCGGGCTGTTTTCAAGTGCATATAACTGTGATGAGTAGATCATGCCGTTTTGTGTTCCAAGACCGTACTCATTTGAGTGGTGGATGTGGTTTATAACATTTTTTCCCTCGTTCATCTCAGCAATGCAGTTACTGGTGGTCATGTTCCCGTCGCTTTCGTAGAGCTTCGTAATATCCCACCATGAACTTACATAATTGTCATCTATGTAGTCCTTGGTGTCGCCTCCATCAGTGTAGGAGTCCAGCATGCCAGCCATAAAGAGCATCTGGTCAAGATAATCCCAAGGGTTGGTATCTCCTTCTGCGAGTGAACAGCCCTCATAAAGGAATATCTTTGGAATTACCTCTGCTGCATCCTCTGAATCAGCAATGGGTAACCTGCCAAGCCATACATCATAGTAGAAGTCCTGACCATCGTTCGGCTCACCCCAATAGGAGTCGCCGTCGTCGTTCCATGTTCCATCAAGGTCTGCATAATACATCTCGGTGGGGATGTAGTTTGGGTCGGCTGGTACATAGCATGACCTATAATTTATCTTGTTTACTTTGCCTGCAAGGACAACATATAGCAGACCATGGTTCTCAAAGTAATCAATGATGCAATTTCTTATCTGCTCCTGCTCATCTTCGCCGTCGTAGTTAGCGTATATGTCGTCAGTGGTGATAATCTCTGCTTTATAACCCTTCTTGGTCTTCCAGTATTCCAGGTCAGAAAGGTCTGCTGAATAGTCGCTATCGCAAATAATGAGATACTCCACGATGTCATCATCCAGGGTAACAGATGTGTCAATTAGAGAAGCACCAGAATATCCTACTTCATCGGGATTGATGACCATTGACTTGATGATGTCTCTCCATCTCTCTTCTACTTTCAAAGACCTTTTTCTGGGATAGACCTTATCTCCCTCCATGGGCTTGTAGGTCACCTCAAAGTTGATGATTGTGTAGAGAATGAGTTTGTGCTGTGCTGGAATGTATTGCAGTGGTGTGAAGTTGATGGTGGCAACAGAAAAGCCACCCATATTACCGCTAGAGAAACTCTCAACGAGTTCACCTGGAAACTCGGTGTTGAGATTATAGTAAGCGGGATTGGGTGGAGTAAAGGTTGCCTCTTCTTTGGGGTCTGAAATTTTGGCGGGTATCTGTGCGGGGTAGATGTTGAAGTAGCCATCTAATTCTATGGGGTATGAGTAGGTTACGTCCACTGATGCTATCTCCATACCATTGGGCAGTGCGAGTTGAACGGGGTAGCTAGGCAGTCCTGGGGCACCTGGTTCGTAGGTGCTTGCCATTATCCCCTCTATTGATACGATATCGTAATCTTCAGATTTATCAAAGGTGAGCATATCCACACTTATGTTTATCTGGTATGAGAATACAAAGAGAGGCACTAACATAAGTATAATAAGTGTTATTCTTCTCAAAATATTCACCTCCTAGTAAATATCTTATTAAATATAACAAACTTTTGAGAAATAATAAACAGAAAAAGAAGAAATTGAAAAGATGAATAATCACAGGAACCCAATTATTGTTGACATAAATTATTACAATGTAATAGGTGATTCTCTAAGAATATTTGAGCACCTGGACCCGCAATTCAACTTAAAATTGAAATTATAGATAGAAATATGGGATTGTTTGTATTGACTGTTGACTATTCTTGTATTGTTGAATATAATTCATATAAGGGCGAATAGCTCAGTTGGAAGAGCGCTGCTTTCACAGAGCAGAAGTCGCAGGTTCAAGCCCTGCTTCGCCCATTGTGTTGATTGTTAATAATTGGAGGTGTCTGAATGAGAACAGCGAAAGTGCTATCAATTATTGGAATTCTTCTGTTTTTATATTCATTCTCCTACCTTTACATACTTTCATACTATCCCCAACTTCTCAATACATTGGATGTAGATGTTGTATCATATTTATATCCTGCGAGGATAGTCGGTTGGTTCTCTTTTGTAGAACTCTGGGTAATCTATCCATTACTTATTATCGGTCTCATTGGAATACTGTCTGAGTTGGAGTGGGGAAGATTGCTCACCATTCATACCACCTTGTTTGTTCTTTTCTTTGATGTATCGTATGTGGTTAAAACTTGGATTTCCTCTGACTGGAGTTACAAATTGAGTGTGTTTATTCTGTCTTATATACCATTCTTTCTCTGGATTGTTTTTACCTGGGTAACGCTTCTTTTAACTGCGCCGCTGTTTAGAAAAAAAATTGTTGAGGGTATTATTCCTCCAGAGGAGTTCTTTAAGAAGAATATCGGCGAGATATATTTCAAGATAGAGGATTAATTACTCCCAGATACCTGGTATCTCAAGACCGCAGTTCGGACATTTTCCACCTATTATATTGTCCTGCCTTATGAAGTATATCTGTCGCTCTATCAATAGTGCCCCGCATGAAGGGCAATAGGTGTTCTCGCCTGGATGTCCTGGGATATTCCCTATATATGGGAACATTACCCCCTCTGATAGTGCTATATCCCTCGCCCTGCTAAGCGTTGAAACGGGTGTTGGTGGCAGGTTCTTCAACTTATATGTGGGATAGAACCTTGAGAAGTGTATTGGCACATCCGCTCCAAGGTTTGTAACAACCCATCTGCATAGTCGCTTGATATCTTCGTCGTTGTCGTTCAAGGTGGGTAGAATGAGATTAGTCACCTCTACCCACAGCCCTTCATTCTTCATTATCTCAAGTGATCTCAGAACTGGCTCAAGCGTTCCATCGCATATCTCTTTATAGTAATCATTGGACATTGCCTTTAGGTCGGTGTTAGTAGCATCTGTTACATTGCACAATTCCCTGAGTGGTTCTTCGTTTATATATGCAGCGGTTACCAGGACATTTTTAAGACCTTTCTCCTTCGCTATCCTTGATGTATCAAGGGTATATTCATAGAAGGTCACGGGCTCAGAGTAGGTATATGCTATTGAGGGACAATTGAATGTTATCGCCTGTTTCACCACCTTCTTAGGTGGCATCTCATAGTATTTAACCTCTTCTGGAGTGAACTGACTTATCTGCCAGTTTTGGCAGAACTTACAGTGGAGATTACAGCCGGCTGTTGCAATGGAGAATATTCTGGTTCCGGGCAGAAAATGGAATAGGGGCTTCTTCTCCATCGGGTCAATATTGGTGGATACAGTATAGCCGTAGTTTAAGGTCATCAGTTCGCCATCAATATTGACCCTGCTTCTGCAATCCCCACGCTCGTATTCACTCAGAACGCATTCCTTCGGACATAATAAGCACTTTACCTTCCGGGACTTCTTCTCCACCGTATTCCTCCCAGTATAGTGCGGTTTTGGGTTTTATACCTGATTTATTAAGACCTTTATAAAATTCACTTCTTCTATTCTCTATGTCGTTGGTGGCGCTTTTATCTGATACCTCTGTCTGTGAAGTAGTATATATGAAAAACATTATGAGAAGGATGCAGATAAAAGTTGTGGTAATTGGTAAGGTATATCTAATTGCCAGGTTCACATAAATTATTATAATTTTATAGCATTCTTTTTACAAGCCCTGATACATTCACCGCACCTTATACAATTTGAAGTGTTTATCACAATCTCTCCATCAGTAGGTTTAATGGTGGAGAGCGGGCAGGTATCTATACATATATTGCACCGATTACAGCTCTCTTCTATCTTCGGTTGCTTTATTGTGAACACTGAGAAGGAGCTGAGAATTGCGCCCACCCCGCATAGATATCTACAGAAGAAGTATGGAATAAATAAGGTTGAGACCAGAATGACTGCAGTTATCATAATAACCAATCGGTTAGCGGTCATAAAGGTGAGAAGTGCAAATGGCTCATAGCCCGCAGGAGTAATACTTCCCTGCCGGATGCAGATGAACAGAACTACCCCGAGCAGAATGTATTTTACAGTCCCCAGTGCCCTGTCAAGCATTTCGGGTGGCTTTACCTGTGGTATCCGCAGATACCTCGTAATGTGGAGAAGCCCGTCAAATACATAGGATAGCGGGCAGATATGACCACAGTATATTCTGCCTTTAATAATTGTGGATATTAATACAACGCCCAAGAGAGTGTATAGTGCAATCTTTGCTGTTGTAGGTTTAAGGAGTGTGAGAAGTGGCATCACCGCCTGTGATGAGAGGAATATACCTGTGATAAATACAAGTAGTATGAATGAAACTGTGAGTGATAGATAACGAAGTTTTTGATTTTCCGGATATAGTATAGATATTATCACACCAGTAAGCGTGGCGAGGAGGATGAGGAGGGTGCTTTTCAATTGTATCTCTGACGCTTTCGTCTTTTCAACTGTCTTTCCAATACCCACCATCTCTGCAAGTTTTTTTGCGATATCGCCGACGCCGGATACTATCGCATTCCAGGTTATTGATGCCCTGCCTACCGCATCTACATCTTCTCCCACTACGAACGGGTCATCAAACCTCTTACCAATCAATTTTTCTGCAGGGGTGCTCTTTATTGCTTTTAATATGTATTCGGGGGTTTCAGAGTGGTTCAAGATTGCAAAGCCCGACAACATACCATCAGGTCTTATGCCAACCATTATATTTATGGTCCCACCATAGCCATGGGGTAATATACCCAGCATCTCACCACTGCCTGCGTAGCCGACAATTTCGCCTTCTTCATTGTAGCCGATATAGATTCCTCTGTCATCCTGTCTTACTGTAGAAGGATTAGGTAGAACCGCTTTAACAAGCCATTCTGGTGGAGTTTTACCACCTTCCTCCGTGCTGGTTAATAGAGCGATTAAGACCAGTATGGGTAAGAATAGACCCTTTAAGTATGACCACCTCATTTATTAAATGGCAATATCTATTCTTTCTTTTCTTCCTTATCCGCTTCTGTTTCTTCCTTCTCTGCAGGTTCAACCTTCTCTGGTTCTAACTTCTTCGGCTCTCTTATTATGGTTGTATATGTGATAGAGAGAAAGAGTGAACCGATGATGCAGGTTAAGAATGCACCTATGCCCCAGAGTGATAGAATTTTAACGGGTATTTTAGTGATAATTAATAGTAAGCCGAGAAGCGGTAATCTACCGACAAGCCAGATGTAGAAGCCGAATATAAGCCCTGCTCCAAGCCAGTTGGCAGGGAAACCCTTCCTCGCTATGGAAAAGACAATTCCCCAGAATATACCAACTATGATATTCAGTCCAAAGAGCATCAGATATTGAGATATCTCAATATCTTTGAAAAGCCAGTCAACCTCATTAATTGTTGTTGGAGCGATTATGTTCTTGGTTATGAGACCATAAACTATCATTACTACGGCGAAGATTATTCCCGCCACAAGACCACCCACGAAGCCCGCACCAAATCTCTTCATAACTATCACCTCTTTTTGTATTTATTGGTAATTATAATAGTTTAGCAATCTTTTTGTAATAGTTTATTGGAGGTAGTCAACCTGAGTTCTTGACATGTGTATATTTATCAATTATTCTTTTTACGAGTTACTATGACAAAGTATATATTCGTTACAGGGGGGGTTGTGTCTGCATTAGGGAAGGGTATAGCCAGCGCCTCTATAGGGTGTCTATTAGAAGCGCATGGTCTCAAGGTAACACTTATGAAGATGGACCCTTACATCAATGTGGACCCGGGAACAATGAACCCATATCAACACGGCGAGGTTTATGTAACCGATGATGGCACAGAGACAGACCTTGACCTGGGTCATTACGAGAGGTTCACATCCGCAAAGATGAGCAAGTTGAACAATGTTACCACAGGAATGATATATGAGTCGGTAATACGGCGAGAGAGGGAGGGTGATTATCTCGGTCAGACCATTCAGGTGATAACGCACATCACCAATGAAATAAAGGACAGGATAAAACTCCTGGCTGATAAGGAGATGCCAGATGTCTTGATATGTGAGGTAGGCGGGACGGTTGGCGACATTGAGGGCTTGCCATTTCTGGAGGCAATAAGGCAGTTCTGGCTTGAGGTTGGTAGTTCAAATGCAATATTTATTCATTTAACGCTTCTACCCTTTATTGAAACCGCTGGAGAATTGAAGACCAAACCGACGCAACACTCGGTGAGGGAATTGAGGGAGATAGGGATACAGCCCGATATCCTTATATGCAGGACAGGTGGAAAGCTCACTAGGGAATTGAAGGAGAAGATAGCCCTCTTCTGCAATGTAGAATTGAGGGCGGTCATTGAGGCGCGGGATACCGATAATATCTACTCCATCCCTATGAAGTTCAGGGATGAATGCCTGGATGAGATTATACTGGAGAAGCTAAGAATAGATGCCACCAGTGCTGAACTTAGCAAGTGGAGGGAGATGCTGGAGATTATGAGAAGTCCAGAAGGTGAGGTTGAGATAGCAGTTGTTGGCAAATATACCACACTGCATGATTCATACAAGTCCATAATTGAAGCACTCGCTCATGGTGGTATTGCCAATAGGGTGAAAGTGAATATCAGGTGGGTTGAGTCAACCGATTTGAGGAGAGGTTCTGTATTTAGTGCACTGGAGGGAGTTGATGGCATATTGATACCCGGTGGGTTTGGGACCAGGGGGATTGAAGGTATGGTTTTGGCGGCTAATTATGCAAGGGAGAATAGAATACCCTTTTTAGGAATATGTCTGGGTATGCAGGTGGCAGTCATTGAGTTTGCCAGGAGTGCCTGTGGATTGGAGAAAGCGAACTCAACAGAGTTCAATCCAAAGACCCCGCATCCGGTGATATCACTGCTGGAGGAACAGAAGAAGGTAACCCATATGGGCGCGACCATGCGACTTGGTGCATACAGATGCAGGGTGTTAAAGCGAAGTAAAACCTATGAGGCATACAGGGAGGATAGAATATCCGAGAGGCACAGGCATAGGTATGAGTTCAACAATGAATACAGGGATATAATGAAAAAGCATGGTTTGGTCGCAACTGGTATAAATCCAGAGCAGGACCTTGTAGAGATTGTGGAGATAGCCGACCATCCCTGGTTCGTCGCCTGTCAGTTCCACCCCGAGTTCAAGAGCAAACCTCTTTCGCCACATCCCCTCTTTCGCGAATTCATCAGGGCTTCAGAAGATAGAAGTCAATCGGCACCTGAAAGATAGAATATAATTAGAATTTCCCCTTTTATAATTGTGTTAAGAAGAAATGTTAATGGAATGGATGACTATCTGAAATCAAAGATGCGGATAAATTCTGAATCAGTTGTTGGTCTCCTTATATCTTTTATAAGAGAGCATATGGAGAAATTGGAACGGGATGGTGTAATTCTGGGCTTGAGCGGGGGGGTGGATAGTGCTGTTATCGCCTCTCTTTGTGTAAGGGCGGTGGGTGCAGAAAAGACCCTCGCCCTAATTATGCCTGAGAGGGACTCCGATAGAAGAAATATAAAAGACGCTATCTCCTTTGCCAGACATAATGGGATTGATATGAGGTTGATAAACATAAGTCCATATCTGGAGACGATTGGTGCATATCGGCTCTTTCCATTTGGAAGAATTTC
>QMNJ01000012.1 GCA_003647715.1 Candidatus Coatesiibacteriota bacterium | reverse complement strand
GGAGGAAGTTTGTTATGGCAAAATATGTGTATTTCTTTGGAGATGGCAAGGCAGAGGGTAATAAGGAGATGAGGAATCTGCTGGGTGGGAAAGGGTGCAACATAGCTGAGATGACCAATATTGGCATCCCTGTCCCGGCGGGATTTACAATATCCACTGAGGCATGTGTTTATTTCTTTGAGAATGGAGGTAAACACCCCAGAGGTCTGGAGGAAGAAGTTGAAAACAACTTAAGGAAGCTTGAGAAGGTGATGGGAAGAAGATTTGGGGATAAGAAGAACCCATTGCTTGTATCAGTCAGGTCAGGAGCCAGGGTCAGTATGCCTGGTATGATGGATACTGTTTTAAATCTTGGTCTCAATGATGAGACCATAGAGGGTATCGCCGAGCAGATGGGTGATGAGAGACCTGCTTATGACTCGTATCGCCGGCTGGTTCATATGTTTGGTGATGTTGTGATGGGTCTCAAACCAGAGAAGGAGGAGCAGGACCCCTTTGTAGAGATTCTGGATAATCTCAAGAAAGAGCGCAATGTAGAATATGATGTTGATTTGAAAGCAGAAGATCTAAAAGAGCTGGTAGAACAATATAAGCAACTAATCAAAGACAGGTTGGGAGAGGAGTTTCCTCAAGACCCTCGCAAGCAGTTATGGTTGGCTATAGATTCTGTTTTTAAATCATGGAATACACCGAGGGCAATAGCATACCGCGAACTTGAGGGCATTCCAGACGATTGGGGAACTGCGGTCAATGTTCAGTCAATGGTATTTGGAAACCTTGGAAATGACTCTGGAACGGGAGTAATGTTTACAAGGGATCCGGCTACCGGTGAAAACAAAATGTATGGTGAGTATCTCATCAATGCTCAGGGTGAAGATGTAGTTGCCGGCATAAGGACGCCAAAAGCGATAGATGAACTTAAGAGTGATATGCCTGATATTTATGACCAACTCAACAAAATACGGCTGAAGTTGGAGAAGCACTATAAGGAGATGCAGGATGTAGAGTTTACCATTGAGAAGGGCAAATTGTGGATATTACAGACCAGGGCTGGAAAGAGAACTGGACTTGCATCAATAAAAATAGCGGTAGATATGGTTGAGGAGGGTTTAATATCGAAGGAAGATGCGATACTCCGCCTTGACCCCATACAGTTGAATCAGTTGTTGAGACCTATTTTTGACTCTGACCAGAAGGCACAGGCAGTGAGGGAGGGGAAGGTAGTGGCAAAAGGTCTAAATGCAGGTCCGGGTGCTGCCTCGGGCCAGGTGGTGTTCTTTGCTGAGGATGCAACAGATTGGGCGAAGGATGGTAAACAGGTGATACTGGTTCGTCTTGAGACCAGCCCAGATGATATAAGAGGTATGAGTGCTTCACAGGGTGTTCTAACATCAAGAGGAGGTATGACCTCTCATGCAGCGCTGGTTGCAAGGCAGATGGGCAAGGTATGTATCGTTGGTTGTGGTGACCTAATTATTGACTATCAGAAGCGGCAGATTGAAGTCAACAATACTGTTATCAAGGAAGGTGACTGGATATCAATTGACGGTTCTACGGGGGAGGTTATTCTTGGTAAATTGGAGACCAGACCATCCGAGGTTCTGCAGGTATTGTTGGATAAGACCATGAAACCCGAAGAGTCGGAAGCATATAGATTATATTCAAATGTGATGACATGGGCGGATGAGTTCAGGAGGTTAGGTGTTCGCACAAATGCAGATGAACCAGAACAGTCGTGGAATGCCCTGCAATTTGGGGCGGAAGGAATTGGTCTATGCAGAACTGAGCATATGTTCTTTGAGGGTGATAGAATTCTCTCCGTTCAAAAGATGATTATTGCTGAGACCGATGAAGAGAGAAGAGAAGCGATATTTGAGCTTTTACCAATGCAGAGGGAAGATTTCATCGGGATATTCAGGGTGATGGAGGGGAGACCTGTAACAATAAGGACACTAGACCCACCGCTTCACGAGTTTCTGCCGCATAATAGGGAAGAAATTGATGAGTTAGCGAAGAAGATTAATGTGTCTGCAGAGAAGATAGAGGACAGAGTGCAGGCGCTTTCGGAAGCGAACCCTATGCTTGGACATCGTGGATGTCGCCTTGGCATAACTTATCCAGAAATTACGGAGATGCAAGCGAGGGCAATATTTGAAGCAGCATGCACGGTGAAGAAGGAGGGCATTGATGTCCACCCCGAGGTGATGATACCTCTCGTTGGTCATGTGAAGGAACTGGAACTTCAGGCGGAGGTAGTTAACAGGGTTGCTAAGGATGTCTTCAAGGAGCAGGGAATAGATGTTCAATATCTGGTGGGAACTATGATTGAGATACCGAGAGCTGCGATTACCGCCGATGAGGTTGCAAAGGTGGCTGAGTTCTTCAGCTTCGGCACCAATGACCTCACCCAGACCTGCCTTGGCGTTTCAAGAGATGATGCGGGAAGATTCCTACCGCTATATGTGAATCTGCGAATATATGATAGGGACCCATTCTCCACCATTGATTTTGACGGTGTTGGTAAACTGGTAGATATGGGAACCAAATTGGGCAGAAAGACGAGACCAGACCTGAAGGTTGGAATTTGTGGTGAACACGGTGGAGACCCTGAATCGGTTAAGTTCTGCCACCGTGTCGGTCTTGATTATGTGTCTTGCTCACCGTTTAGAGTGCCCATAGCACGCCTAGCTGCTGCACAGGAATCAATCTTGGAGAAGAGGTCAAAGAAGTAGAGTATTGTCAGATAAGTTAAAAATATTTGATGGGGGGAGGACAGCTTTCAATGAGCTGATTATGTCCTCTCCTCATTATTCTTTTCTGCAGTCGTATGAGTGGGGTGAATTGAAGTCAGAGTTCGGATGGATACCATATTATGTTGTAAGAGATAAGCATAATCGGGCGTTTCTCCTGCTTGAGAGAAGTGTCCCGGTAATAGGGAAGTCAATGGTCTATATACCACATCCTTACATTGATGATGGGGATGTAGAACTAATTAGTGGATTTGTGAGAGAGGATGTCGGCGCTTTTATGGTGAAGTTGGAACCCATTCATGGGGTGAATTATGCATGGTTAGATAGTAAGTCCGTGGTCAGTGGGGATAGAGTGCAACCGAAGAATACATTGATAGTTGATATATCAAGAGATGTTGATGAGATAATGGAGAATTTCCACCGCAAGACCAGATATAATATTCGTCTTTCTGAGAGGAGGGGGGTCAAAGTATTGATTGAGAATACAGATGAGGGCTTTAGCAGGTTCTATAATCTTCTGAGAACTACTTCAATAAGGAAGCGTTTTTTGGTGCATTCAAGAGAGTATCACAGGAGGATGTATGAGATATTCTCGTCATCAGGGATGTGCGCTATATTCAATGCTTACTTTGAGGGAATTTTAGCAGCGAGCATATTTGTGGTCAAGTTTGGTGATACCGCTTATTACTGCTTTGGGGGTAGCGAGCCGGAGTTGTCCAGGCATATGCCCAGTCATCTGGCGCATTTCAAGGCGATGGAATGGGCGAAGAAGGAGGGTTGTTTGAACTATGACCTGTGGGGAGTTCCGGAGGGCGTGGATGCGAAGCATCCTGCCTATGGTCTTTACAGGTTCAAATCGGGTTTTGGCGGTGAACTGGTGAAGAGACCCGGCGCCTTTGACATCCCCCTTGACAGATTGAGGTATCGTGTATTCAGGGTCCTGATGATGGGGTGGAATCTTACCAAGAATATCTTAGTAAGAGGTAGGGCTGGCGACCCGATGGGTGGATAGATATTAACCCTTGACACAAGCAAAATGTTATAGTAAGTTTTAACTATAAGATTAAGTTATTGCAGGAGGAGATATATGGGCGAGAGAGGTCTGTCGGTTGGAGAGAAGATATCAAAACTAAGGAAGGATAAGCGTCTAACCCAGAGCGAACTGGCTGAAATGCTTGATATCTCCAAGGGTTATCTAAGTCAGATAGAGACAGGGGTAAGGCATCCATCGTTGAAGATAATGAAACAGTTATCAGTGATTTTTGGAGTTCCAGTAGAGTATTTCATATATGAGAACGCAGAGGTCAATGATTCGGATATTCCCGAACCGATAAGAGTATTTTTTAGAACCCGGGCATTCAGTGACAGAGATATAGATGAACTTGTCAGTTTGTTTGAGTGGTGGCGGGAGCGCAAGAGGGAGCAGTAGCAGTCCGGTTTTATTGCTGAGGTGGTAGAATTGAGACCTGTGGATTACGCTCGGAAGTTATATTCATATATAGACATAGAGAATCCGCCGATTGACCTAAAATCAATTCTTAAGGAACTCAACATTGAGTTGAAGGGCTTGAACCTTGTATTTGTAGATGCTGTCCTTATAAAAGACGAAACTATCCCTCTTATTGGTTATAATATCAATAAACCGATTGAGAGGCAGAGGTTCTCAATTGCTCATGAGATAGGACATTTCATTATGCCAGACAGCAGACAATACTATGTATGCAATATTGATAGTAATTCCCCTGACGAGAAGGATGCATCATCATTTGCAGAAGAACTCTTAATGCCTAAGCCAATAGTTGTAAAATTGTGGAAGGAATATGAAAAAAACAAAGAATATCGGCTTGACCATATAGCGAAAACACTTCTGGTATCAAAGACCGCACTGAGGGTGAGGGTAAGAAGATTGGGACTGAGAAGGTAGGACTATGAGGGTTTGTGTATATGCAACACCTGCTTCAATTCGTGGAGCAGGTATTAATAGATTTTCAAGGATGGTGTTGACCTATTTACCCGAAGTTGCGCCCGATATTGAATTCATCTACTATTACTATTACTTACCAATTAGGAGCAAAGGGAGCAGGTTAAGGATTAAGAGACCAAATTTGAGGGAGGTTTTTATGCCGATGCCGAGCAGAGTGCTTGAACCTGTTTTAAGGGGTCTTGGGATAAATAATTCATTATTTTATGGAAAGGCCGATATATTCTATATACCTGATTATAGATTTATTGAGATTGGTGACGAACTGTTGTTATATACAATTCATGACCTTTCCTTTGTGAGATTTGATGATATATTGCCAAAGGATACTATTAGTTGGTTGCTAATAAATATAAGAAGAGCACTTAATAGAGCTGACCACTTTATAACCGTATCGGAGTCAAGTAAGAGAGATATAATTGAATATTTTGGTGTTTCTGATGAGAAGATAAGTGTTGTTTATAATGGTTTTGAGATTGATTATGTTGAGATGGAGTTGGAGAGTGGTGTGGAAGAGAGTGACATTTGTATAGATGGGGACTATATTCTTTCTGTAGGCACATTAAATCCTAACAAGAATTACATAGGTTTGTTAAAAGCGTATAAGATAATACTTGACAGGGGTTATGATATAAGGTTGGTCATTGTAGGGAGAATGGGCTGGAAGAGCGAGGAGATTTTTAATCTCATAGAAGATGCTGGTCTTACAGATAGGGTTATTATTCTTACTGATGTTAGTGATAGAGAACTTAAAATGTTATATAGAAATGCTCATTTATTTGTATTTCCATCTTTCTATGAGGGTTTTGGTATTCCACCTCTTGAGGCATCTGCATATAACATTCCAGTTGTGTGTTCCGGTGTTTCATCCCTGCCTGAGGTAATGGGGGATTCTGCTTTATATTTTGACCCCTATGAACCTGAGGATATGGCTGACAAGGTGATAATGGTTATTGAGGATACATCGTTGAGAAAAAGATTGATAGGTTTAGGCAGAGAAAATTTAAAAAGGTTTAGTTGGAAGAAGACGGCATCAAGTTTAGCAAGCTTATTCAGAACTATCTACGATGAGTCGCATTAATAGGAAAGAAAGGCAGTTATTATGAGGGTTTGTGTTTATGCAACGCCTGCAATAATTGATAGGGCTGGTATCGGGCGCTTTTCAAGAATGGTACTTACATATTTACAAGATGTTGCACCTGAGATTGAGTTCATCTACTACTATTATTACTTTCCCCTTAAGAATAGGGGTAAGAGGTTGGCGATAGAGAGACCAAATGTTAGAGAGTTATTTCTGCCAATGCCGAGCAGAGTGTTTGAACGGGTTTTATTACATTTTGGAATGAACCATTCTCTATTTTATGGTAAATCAGACATCTTTTATTCACCCGATTTGAAATTCCCAGAAGTCGGCGATGAGATTGTTATTAACACAATTCATGACCTCTGTTTTATGAGATTTAGAGATTTCTTTTCTCAGGGTATGCTATCCGGGTTAGAAAAGGATATAAAGAAGACAATAATTAGAGCAGACCACTTTATAACAGTATCGGAGTCAAC
Source organism: Candidatus Coatesiibacteriota bacterium (assembly GCA_003647715.1). Classification (GTDB taxonomy): domain Bacteria; phylum RBG-13-66-14; class B26-G2; order B26-G2; family B26-G2; genus B26-G2. The sequence continues at coordinate 15,456 of QMNJ01000012.1, read as the reverse complement.
GAAGAGGGACTTTATGGAATATTTTGGTATTTCTGATGAGAGAATAAGTGTTGTTTACGCGGGTTTTGAGATTAGTGATGTTGAGGAGTTAGAGAGTGGTCTTGGAGATAAAGGTGTGTGTGTTGACGGTGATTACATTTTATCGGCTGGTACGCTCAATCCAAGGAAGAATTATGAGGGTCTTATTAAGGCATATAATATCCTCCTTGATAGGGGTTATGCCATACGACTTGTTATTGCAGGAAGAAAAGGGTGGATGAATGAGGGTGTTTTTAGCACGATTGAGGAGCTTGGTCTTATGGATAATGTCAGTATTTTTACAGAGTTGAATGATGAGAACATTGCGGGATTATACAGAAATGCGAAGCTCTTTGTCTATCCATCCTTCTGCGAAGGTTTTGGACTTCCCCCCCTTGAAGCATCTGCATATAATGTTCCTGTTGCTTGTTCTGGTGTTTCATCCCTGCCTGAAGTAATGGGGGATTCTGCTTTATATTTTGACCCCCACAATCCTGAAGATATTGCTGATAAGATGGAGAAGTTGATTGTGGATAGTGATTTAAGAGCAGAAATGATATGTAGGGAGCGGGAGAACTTGAAGAGGTTCAGTTGGAAGAAAACAGCCACCAAAATAGTAAAGGTTTTCAAAGAGGTTTATGGGTAGATTTGTCAGAGGGGTAAAAGATAGTAAGATAGTGTATGTCTTTAATTCACAATTGATACCTCCAGTTACTGGTGGGGAGAGGTATGATTATGAGGTGGGGAGGTATCTTGCGAAGAATGACTACAGCGTCAGGTTTGTGGAAGAGAGGGATGTATTCCAGTTAAGGCGAAAGGGTTTAACGGATTCAGTTCTTCTCATATTGAAACTTGGTTGTATTGCCAATAGGAGCGTGATGGTATTTGATGGGGGACTACACAAGAGGATGAACCTGTTTTGCCTCTATCTTCGCCTTTTTACTGGAACAAGATTGATTGCCATAGTTCATCATCTTACCAGTCCTCTAAAAGGTGGTATTTGGAGGGGAGTGATAGACAGGGTGTCAGAGTGGTTATTCTTAAAACTAATGCACAGATTGGTGGTTAACAGCAATTATACACTGAATCAGGTTCGCTCCCTTGGAATAGATAAATGCACCACTATTATTCATCCTGCTGTGAATCTATCGGAGAGGGAGTTAAGGCAGAAGAAATCAGTTGAGACGGTGAATATTCTGTTCGTGGGTTATTTGAGTAGGAGGAAGGGGCTGGATGTGCTTCTAAAAGCACTGGGTGAAGTAAAGACAGGAAATAGGAGATGGAATCTGAGAGTGGTGGGAAAGACAGACATCTTCCCTGATTATGCGAAGTATTGTGAAAACCTTGTTAGAGACCTTGGATTGAAAGAGAGGGTTGAGTTTCTGGGACGGCTTGAGAGTGATGAGTTGGAAGATGAATATAAGAAAGCAGATATCTTCGTTCTGCCTTCACTGCACGAGGGTTATGGTATGGTCGTCAGGGAGGCGGCGTCTTATGGTCTGCCTATCATTGCTACCAGGGTGGGTGCTATCCCCGAACTGGTTAGGAATGGTGAGAGTGCTATTCTGGTAAATGCCGGTGATGTGAATGCTCTCAGGGAAGCGCTAGAGAAATTGCTAGACGATGAGGGATTGAGGGCAAGGATGGGTAGGAATGCATACTTAACGGTAGATTTTTCGTATCACTGGGAGAATGTGGGTGAGAGATTTGAGGAGTTTATGAATGCAGATACAAGAGACCTGCAGGAGAGCAGAAAGAGAAAGTTGAGGGTAATGATTGTAATTGTTGACCTATCTATTGGTGGGATAGAAGAGATAACAAGCCGTCTTGCTACTAATTTACCAGGCAAGTATTTTGATGTGCACTTTGTATGCTGGAGGGGAGGGGGACCGCTTGAGGCGAACCTTGAGGGTAGCAGGGTTAAACTCCATCTACTTAACTGCAAGGGATGGCGTAAGGTTTTAGCACCTTTTAAGATGTATAAACTACTTGTAAGAGAGAGGGTTGACATTCTTCATGGTAATCCTGGAACATTTGCGAGGTTATCCGCCTGGGTTGCAAAGACACCTGTCATTGTCTCAACTGTGCACAGTGTCTATTTGAATAAGAAGTGGTGGCAGGTATTGGCGGATAGAGTATTTACAAGGATAACTGATGGGGTAATTTGTGTTTCCAATGCGGTGAGGGATTTTACAATTATGCAACTCAGAGCGAGAAAAGAAAGGTTTTTCACTATTTATAATGGTATAAAAATTGATAAATTTCTGGATGCACCTGATAAGGTGAAGGCGAGAAGAATTCTAGGTCTTGATAGAGACAGGATTTATGTAACATCGCTTGGGCGGTTCTCTACCGAGAAGGGGATGGACACATTTATAAGGGCTTGTTCAATTATAAAAAGTAAGAGACCGGATATTGGTTTTATAGTTGCGGGATATGGACCCCTTGAAGATGAATTAAGAGAACTTGCTAATACTTTAGGTCTATCAGAAATGGTATTTATAATAGCCCGTAGAGACCCAGAGGTTATTATGTCTGCAAGTGATATCTTTATATGTGCTTCAAGAAGAGCTGGATTTGAAATTACAATAGTTGAGGCAATGGCATCGGGTCTTCCGGTTGTTGCAACAAATGTAGGAGCAATACCAGAGGTTATAGTGGATGGAGAGACAGGTATCTTAGTCCCTGGTGGATCGCTTGATGATTTTGCAAGAGAGGCATTGAGATTGATAGATGATAGAGAAATGAGGGTGAGGATGGGTATGGCGGGAAGGAAGAGGGCAATTGAGAAATTCAGAATAAAGAGAATGACCACTCAAGTGGCGCAACTGTATTGGGAACTTGCCAGCCGGAAAATAACAAGATTTTCTCATTTAGAAAATAATAGTAAATATCTTTAAAATATATTAATATAGGGTGGTTTTTGAGGAGGGCGTATTTTGGTTTTGAAACTTCAGGACGGAATTGTATATGGACCAATAAGTTCCAGGCGTTTGGGAAAGTCGCTTGGAATAAATCTGTCGCTTTTTCCTTATAAGTGCTGTAATTTTAACTGCGTCTATTGTCAATATGGAAGGACTGAGGAGTTCTGCCATCCTGATGATGATAGGGATTATTTGAGTGTGGATAGGATATCATCGGAGGTGGCGAAATACCTTGCGGGGATAGGTGAGCCAAGGCAATATATTGATTATATAACCTTTTCTGGAAATGGAGAGCCAACTATTCACCCCGATTTTCCTGCAATAGTTGACTCAATTATCACAATACGGGATGAGATGGTGCCCAATGTTCCGATAGCACTTCTGTCAAATGGTTCAATGTTGATCAAAGAGGAGGTGAGGAAGGCGGTATCAAAACTGGACCTTCCAATATTCAAACTGGATGTAGGCAGTGAGGATTTGTTTAAGAGATTGAACCGACCTGCAGAATTTGTAGATTTTGAAGCGATTATTGATGGTTTGAAATATGCTTCAGATTTTGTTATACAATCGCTGTTCTTCTATTCTGAAGGTGTTGAAAATACAGACGACAATAATCTTTCATCCTATATTGAAATATTAAAAGAGATAAAACCGAACGGCGTTCAGGTTTATACAATTGACCGGGGGACTACAGAGGAAGGAATTAAACCAGCATCAAAAAAGAAACTTGAGAAGATTGTAGAGATGTTGAAGAAACAGGCGAATATTAATGCTGTTCTCTATTAGAAAGTTCGTCCTATATCTACCTTGAATGGACTATAAATATAGCTCTTCAATATCTATACCTTCCAGAACATCGCCCTCTTTTACTTCAATCTCGGTTGGAATCCATTTGATTCCATTCCAGTCGCCGTAGTAGCCAAATTCGTCAGTCCCAGGGGTGAATTTTAGATTGCCATCGTTGTCTTTCACCGCAACTACATAGTAATAACCTGGCTCCACCATATAAATTGTGTATCTACCGCTGGAGTTGGTTATACTGGCATTGTTCAGTGGCTGGTCGGCTTGCAATAGTTTCCACGAGTCAAGCAGTAAGACATATACTCCATCTGCAGGCAACTTATCATTGTAGACAGTGCCCTTTATTATTCCCCTTTCTATGACTTCCTCACAGGCAAGAGTGATTACTAAAAGTGTAATGACTATAGTTAAGAGCGACAATCTCGTTGTCATAATATATACCTCCATCAATCAGACAGTTGTTTTATGAGCATCAGAGCATCCTCATCCTTACCGCCTACAAGCCCGGAATAAACTCTCAGCACATTCAGTGCTTCTTCGTCTTTATCCTGGGATATTAATAGATACGCCAGGGTCTTGTATGCGTCTTTGAATTTGTTGTCAATTTCTATTGTTTTTCTTAAATTGTTCTCTGCTTCTTCAAGCATATTCAACCGTTCATAACATATTGAGATGTTATAGAAAAGGGTGGCATTAGGGGGAAGGTTATCTATGGCGAATTTTAGGTGTTCAAGTGCGGTCTCGTATTCGCCCTTGATTCGGTAGATTACTCCAAGGTTAGCGTGTGCTTCAGGAAAGCCGGGGTATATAGCAAGCGCCTTCTTAAACAATATGGCAGAATCTCCTTGATGTCCAGTGTTGAATGCGGATGTGCCGAGTTCATTGAGAATATGTGGGTTATTCTTATAGTTGTCTTTGCTGAGAATTAAATCCGACAGTTCACATATATCACTGTGAAATCCATATTCATTTGCAATCTCAAGAAGCTCAGCAAGTTCACTTGCAGAGATTTTTTCATCATCAATGGACTTTCGTATCTTTCCCCAGTTGAATTCGCTTATTTCCAGGTCCTGTGCATGGATGAGGGTGAGAAAAAATAACGCGGTAGAATAAATTATAACCTTGTTCATAGTATAAATGGCGGAGCCGAGATTCGAACTCGGGACCGGACGGATATGAGCCGTCTGCTCTGCCTCTGAGCTACCCCGCCTGATGGTTGAAGATTTATTTTTATCATAACATATTTGAATTTTCAAGTGTTGTGAATATATAAGGATGGTTGAGAATACTACCTAATATTTATAAAAAATGATAGAATTTATTTCTCATTTATGGTAGCAGATTTGATTATAATAATCTGATTATGGCTTCTACTATACTATTTATTGGGCTCCTTATATTTGTTGCGCACCTTCTTTCGGGACTTTTTGAAAAGACCACAGTTCCAGATGTTCTGCTTCTTATGGTAATAGGCATTATTATAGGACCGATTGCTGGTATAGTGAGACCGGAGGACTTTGGTAAAGTTGGTCCACTTATCACGACTATTGCTCTTATAGTGATACTATTTGCCAGCGGTATTGACCTGAGGTTTTCAAGTATAAGAAAGGCGATAGGTTTTTCGTTCATTATTACATTTCTGAACTTCTTTGCAACTGGTGGAGTATTGACAATACTTTTTCGCCTTCTTACAGGGTGTTCTTGGGTTGTTGCTTTGATGACTGGTTCTATAATAGGTGGCATATCATCTGCGGTGGTTCTTCCAATAATCAGGACTATAAAACTGAGTGAGAAAGCGCATACAATTCTGTTTTTTGAATCAGCAATGAGTGATGTTTTATGTATTGTATTTACTTTTGGCTTTCTTAAGGCGTATGAACTTGGTGGTCTTAATATAACAGGTATTGCCCAGAAGGTATTATTGTCGTTAGGGCTTGCATCAATAATTGGTCTTGTGAGTGCATTTTTCTGGTCATTTTTACTACGGATTATTAGGAGAGTGCCTGACAACATATTCACTACGCTCGCATATATCTTCGTCATATATGGCATAACTGAATTATTAGGGTATAGTGGAGCGATATCTGCTCTTGCATTCGGTATAACACTGGCTAATATTAGAAAGTTTGAATATAAGAATTTTAAGCCAGCAGAACGCCTTCAGTTATCAGAGTTTACAACGGTTGAGAAGGGCTTTTTTAGCGAAGTCGTTTTCTTGCTGAAAATCTTCTTCTTTGTATATCTTGGTATCTCTATCAAGATTAGCGATTTCAATGTTATGTTGGTTGGATTTTTATTCACAATTGCTATACTCTTTGCCCGGCTTATTGTCATCTTTGTTTTTGCGCCCAGAAGTTTATCGCCAAGGGATGCTTCTATTATGTCTGCTATGATACCAAAGGGGCTTGCAGCGGCAGTGCTTGCATCTATACCACTCCAGATGGGCGTTGAATTCTCAGATGTTATACTTGATATAGTATATTCAGTTATACTATGGTCTATAATTGCATGTTCTATCCTAATACCGTTCATAGAAAAGGTGAGGTTGGGTGAGGTTTATAAAAAGATATTTTCTCATTTTAAGGGTGTAAGTGTTAGTGATGATGATAATATAGGGATAAATGTTTAATATTCAAAATATGTTTCTGAATTTCATTTAATTGCATTTTTTGATATATTTAGAAATATTTGTAGGAAGTGTAGTGAATTATGGAGGATAGTGATGTGTAAGGTCAGTGTAGGTTTTATTGGTGGTAGTGGTCTGTATGAGATGAAAGGCGTTCAGGTTGTTCAGGAGAAGTGGATTACTACACCATTCGGTTATCCATCCAGTAAAATTGTAATAGTCCGTATGGATGATTTTGAGTTTGCTTTTCTGCCTCGTCATGGAAAGGGTCATCGCTACAATCCTAGTGAAGTGAATTACAGAGCAAACATCTATGCCTTGAAGGTTTTGGGTGTGGAGTCGCTGGTGGGTGTGTCTGCATGTGGGTCGTTGAAGGAAGAGTTAATGCCCGGCGATTTTGTGATATGCGACCAGTTAGTTGATTACACCAAGAAGAGAGAGAATACATTCTTTGAGGGTGGTATGGCGGCTCATGTCCCTATGGCTGACCCTTATTGCCCGAGAATTAGTGAAATATTATATAATTCGTGCTTGGATGCAGGATTGAGGGTGAATAGAGGTGGAACATATATATGCATTGAGGGTCCACAATTTTCTACAAGAGCAGAATCCTTGATTTATAGAAGGTTGGGAATAGATGTGATTGGTATGACCAATGCCCCGGAAGCGAAACTGGCAAGAGAGGCGGGGATATGTTATTCAATATTGGCATGTGTCACGGATTATGATGTATGGTATGAGGGTGAAGGTGATGTAACCCATGATATGGTCATAGAGACATTTATGAAGAACATAGAGAATGTTCGCAAGGTAATGAAGAGGACTATACCCAATCTTTTTAAGAGCAGAAGAGATTGTAATTGCAAAGATGTGATTAGAAACTCTTTAGCAACCCGAATAGAGCATATTTCCCCAGACAAGAGAGCATCGTTGAAGGTAATACTTGAAGGTATAATAGATTGAGATAGTGATGTTGTATGGTTGATAAGGACATAAAAGTAGAGATAATGGTAGATGAGAAAGAGAAGAAGCATTCATTTATCAAGAAATACTGGCTTAATATAATATTGCTTTTCGCTACTATACTTTCAACATTGTTTGCAGGTGCCTTTCAAGAGACAGGCAAGTTTGTGGATTCTGTGAGAAATCTGGGTTTGGGGTTGCCCTTCTCATTCTCGCTGATAATCATTCTTCTGTCTCATGAACTGGGACATTACTTTGCTTCCCGTTATCATAATGTTCCTGCCTCTTTACCATACTTTCTGCCTGTTCCGCACCCTCTGGTTGGAACTTTTGGAGCATTTATCAAAATGAAGGGGAAGATAAGAGATAGAAATTCACTGATGGACCTGGGAGCAGCGGGTCCCTTTGCAGGGGTGATAGTTGCCATACCTATATTGATAATTGGGATAAACCATTCACAGGTTGTTCCCCTCAGTGAAGTGGTAGGTAAGCAATTATGGCCGACTCTTGGTGCGAGCATTCTTTTCAGGTCTATCGTATATGCATTGAAGGGATACATCCCGGGTGATATGGGTTTAATGCTTCATCCGATGGCTTATGCAGCGTGGATAGGACTGTGGGTAACCTCTATAAATCTGATACCAATAGGGCAATTGGATGGTGGTCATATATTGTATGCTCTACTTCGTAAAAAGAGTATCTGGGTTTCTCGTGTGGTTTTTATACTAATTCTTCTTATGGGATTGTTATGGATGGGTTGGCTGTTTTGGGGTTTCTTCACCGCTGTAGTAATCAGATTTCACCACCCTCCACCTCTGGATGATGAGAAACCACTTGATAGGAAGAGAAAGATAGTAGGGGTATTATCAATAATACTACTTGTTATTACCTTTTTACCTACACCTTTCTTTGAGTAGTAAAATATTAAATCAAAGGGAAGGACCAATATGTCCTTCCCATTTTCGCAGTGAAATACTTTTCTTATTACGAACCAGAGATGAGTGCTATGGTTGGCTTAATCCAGTCATTTATTAAGAATTGCATTCTGCCGATGAGGATGCTGATACGTGCCATAACAGTGTAACCGAATGATGCACCGAACGATATCATAAGGAACCATATTCCAAGACGCGCAGTTGAACCGAGGAAGCCCTTATGGGGTTTGGAGAAATAGAAGTAGACGAGACCCGCTGATACACCAATAACAATTATGATGTTAGAGATGGTTTGACCCAGATTGAAGCCCCCTTCCAGAGAGATGAGAGGTAGTATGGTAGCATTTATCTGTTGCATAGCATTTGCCTGGAGATACACAATGAAGTTAATACCTGCACCCATTGCCACACTATATGCGAAACCATACCTGGATACCCAACTATATTTAGGAAATAGTCGGAATAATATTGTTATTCCCAAAACAAGTGGTATCAAGTAGTCAAACTGGTGGTTTTGAAGTGGAACGAAAAGGTTAGGGACCATTACATTATGGTAATAATATGCTGCGAAATAGCCGGCGGATATTCCCACATACAAATATTCTGCAAATTTGTAGAACGGGTTGTCCTTATAGAGAAATGAGAATATGAAGAGGGTAAGTAGTGCTGCTATCCATACTCCAATAAAATCAATACTCATAGTTATCCCTCCTTTTTAACCTTTCTTCCGCTTCTCTACGAAGAAGAAGATGTTGGCAATAATAATGAAAATGATGATGACAATATGTGCAATTGACTGGGCATCCATTCCTGCGGTTGCTGTTCCCAGGATATTTAGCCGTGTTTCGTAGTCCGCAGCTCCCCGCATACCACCAAGAAGACCGACCATCTGCCCTGAATCAAGGTATGGATAGAACTGCGGTGCAGATACAGCGGTGCAACCACCGACAATTTTTCTGTGGAATCTTGCATTCGCTATCATCACCCATGCAGGTATTCCAGGGTCGCCTGCGGATAGGTCAATTACGAGGTCAATATCGTTTAGGTTCTCAATATTTGACATAATATCCATCTCACTTGTTGGGTCACCATACATATCTTTGGGGAAGGGTTCGCTGAAATCTGAGCCAATTGCGAGGATAACAATAGAACCACCTGATTTGAACCCGAGGTTGACATAATCTACACTATATTTGGCGTCATATAGTGGTGCTACCTCGTTTAGGGCTTCTTCTGCTAATGATGCACCCTGTGGCCACAATGCCATGACTATAACCTTGTGGTGTTTCTTGAATGCGTGATGTAGTAAGCTATACATCATTGGTTGTATCTCGGGCATGGTTGCAGGGTCGTAGTCGGCAGATATCAGAATATATGAACCATCCGGGAGCCCTTCCATCGCCTGGTATGCCTTCTCTACCGGTGGACTAACCTTGGTTGGAAGCCCTATGGGATGGAGCAAGGGTATGATAACCGCAATCGCAATAAAGAGGAAGATAATCCTTCTGTCTATATTTGCTAATCTCTCGGTAATTCCCATCTTGTTCCTCCTTTACTCTTCACCCATATAGGCGCGTTCAATTCCAAGGATTATTCTTAAAGATGTTGCTACAACTCCAAGTGCTGCACCTATCATAATTGCTCTCTGACCGACTGTGTTAGGGTATGTCATAATCCAGTTTGCTATAGCATCAAGTTTTAGATAGGATAAGAAACCAGCCGAACTTATCGGAACCCTTCCGAGCATAACTATTGTAGCTGCGATAAGTAGCATTGCTGCCTCAAGGTTTCGTGCCCTGAAAGCCCGATATGCTGCTGATGCGACGAAAAAGGCAAGTAGTGAGAACATAGTTGCGGACATGGGCACCATCAAGTTCATAAATAACCAGTTGAAAATCGTCCCTTCACCTATGCCCCAGCCAATACCAATAATAGCCATTGTGAATAAGGCAATTAATAATGGTATAGAATAACCCCAGTCCTCAGACCTCCTCTTTATCTTTGTGATGTTTACCTTTACTAAACTTAAGAAACCAAGGAGAAATGCAAAGACGATAACAACGAGGAACCAGTTTGTGAACCGTTCCTGTATGAAAGAGAGACCGGGGGAGAAAAACTGAACTATGAGGGTTAAACCTACTATCAGTGTTATTAGTAATGGTAATCTCTGTTTCATGACTTGAGCACCTCCTTACTTCGTTAGGAATAGAGATGAGACATCAACGCCAAATGTTTCTAGAACTGAACCGACAATGATGAATGCGAGTATTATGACCTTGCCCATATCCTGTCCGATTAGGCTTCCTAACATTAGAGGTTCTCCCGACAGATATGCACTTGCTGCGAATAGTTCTTCACCTATCAGTGTATAATCACATGCTGCAACGAAGAATGGCAATTGGCTTGGCATTGCGGTGCCTGCTATCTGAATAGCACCCACCGAGTGGCCGGTCTCAGCCAGAATGAGCGACTCTGCATAAAATGTTCCTAAATAGAAGTTAGCTGCAGGTTTCTCACGGAGCATAATACCATCAACAGCGGCAACATACCCAAACTGGTCGTCGGTCAGATATCTAATGTTGTCTGTCTTGAAGGCATCAGGTCTTCCAGCATCAAGATATGCCTCTTTTACGGTCTCTCTCGCAATGGTCATAACAAGTGACCTACAGCAGGGGACGAGTATTTCAGCATCGTATTCTGCAACCATCCTGGCTACCTTTCCAAGGATGGTTATACCTGCGATGGTCTGAATATCGTCCATGTCCATAATTCCAGGAATATAAAGGACAGGTTTTCCCATCTCGGTAGCTCTACCTATTGCCTCCTGAACTGCCTCAAGCCCTGCTATTGGTCTTATGTATAGTTTTTCACCCTTCCTTGCCCTGAATATGAAGTATAAAACAAATAGCGAAAGCAGAATACTGGCGACCAGCATATTGGTTCTCTCAGGATTGAACCATTGGGTAGATGCTATAACAGGACCAGCATATATCGGTTCAGAGTGGATTCCACCCTTTCCGATGGAATATACTTTGTAGTAGTAGTTCTTCTTGTTCTCTATCTCGGTGTCTGTGTATGAGGTGGTTCCCGCTGGAAGTTCAGCAATCTTCTGATAACCAGTTTCTTTTTCTGTAGAGCGCTCTATGATATAACCCTCTATGTCTGTCTTACCGATGATGTCTTCTGGTGACAAATTCCAAGAAAGAGATATTGAGTTGCCATTATCAAGTGGCGTATCTTCAGCGATGAAATTAGATGGTGGTGCTAATAGTTCACCTCCCTCTGGCGATGTCTCTACCTGTGCAAATACATAAGGTGTTGAAGCCAACAATGCGAGGAGGAAAAGAGCTCTGTATCTATTCATATAATAACCTCCTCTATGATACAATTTCTAATGATAGATAACATATTTGACTCCATTAAGTCAAGGAATTTATATTTTAACTGGGAAAGTATAGGATACTATATAATACACTATTTTATCTTCTTTGTATATTCTTCTTTCAGCCAGGTTGATATTCTCTTAGCATCTTCATTTGAATCTCTTGAGAAGGTGAAGATTTCAGTATTGTGTTTTATTTTTTGAACTGATTTGATAGCCCTTTCTATATTGAAATCGGTCATTTCTATCAGGTCCATCTTTGTGATAACAAAGATATCTGCACCAAGGAACATAACGGGATACTTCTCTGGCTTGTCGTCTCCCTCGGGAGTTGAGACCAGAACCATTCTTATGTCTTCACCAAGGTCAAATGAAGCAGGGCAGACGAGGTTGCCCACATTTTCTATCATCAGAATGCTTTTATCTCTTATATTCATCTTATCTATTGCTCTCTCTACCATCTCGGGGCTTAGGTGACATATTCCGCCTGTATTTATCTGAAATACATCTGCACCAGTTTTCTCTATCCTCTCGCTATCAACTGTGGTGGCGAGGTCACCCTCTATCACGCTTATGGTTACATCATCTTTTAATTTCTCTATTACCTTCTCTATGAGAGTGGTTTTTCCACTACCGGGTGAGCCCATTATGTTAAGCACTAAGATTCTGTGTTCTGCGAAGAAATCGTGAAGTCGTTCTGCTCGCTGTTTCTCTCTTCCAAGAGCATCTCTCATCAGTTCATATCTTGCCATCGTTTACCTCCACCGCTTTGATAATAATTTTTTTACCACCTGATATCTTACCTCTACTGGAACCACACTCTTTGCAGATGAATAGTGGGGGTTCAATCTCTGTGGCTTTTTGACATTCACTGCAAATGAATAAGCCCTTCTCCTCCGATATATTGATAGTAACATTGTCTAAACCCTCACTTTCAAGTATTAACTCCAGTGCTGAGTGAAGTGCTTCAAAATAAACGCCTGATAAAGAACCCACAGTGAGTTCTATCTTATTCAAACATAGGAACTCTTCTTTTAGGACATCCTTCAATGTGTCAATTATCCCTATTGCGATACTGTATTCATGCATGTTTTGTGGTAGGTGAACTATTAGCGTTTATTTTTTTGCGTGAGGTCTATGGATTTTTAGGTTGTTCCTTCTTCTCTTCTTCTTCTTCTTCTTCTTTATACTCTTCTCCAGATGCCTCTTTCTTGAACTCTCTTACTCCTCTGCCAAGTGCTCCAAAGAACTTTGTCACAAAGCCGACGCCGAATATTAGAACTATGACAATTATAATAATTAAAATCTCACCGAGACCCAAACTCATATCACTCCACCTCGTTTATCACTACAACCTTGTTTTGAGTTTGAAAGGGTATTATTTGTTGAATGTAGATTTTATAGGTATCATCAGCTTTTCTTGGTGTATGTGCAAGAACTCCCATTACAGGTTCCATCTCTACAATCTTTTTAGCTATAATTTTTCTGTTGGTTGAGTTAGAAAGTTTTATTGCATTTATAACAGCATAGGTTGCTTCATAAGAGAGGGTGGTTGTGACAGAGGGGTTTACACCTCTGTTTTCATAGTTGGATTGTATGAAAGATAGTAGTTCTGGGTTATCTGTATCCTCCGTTATGGGTGAAAAGAAATATAAACCCTTCATCATATTCAGTTCTTTCTCAGTAAAACTACTCATTTCCATCATTCTTGCGTATATAACAGGTTTGATAAAACCCTTCTCTAAACACTTACCGTTAAATTTTATGACTTTATCAGGTGGTCCATCAAACAGGACTGCATCAATGTCTTCGTAACCTCTAATAGTTAGAACCACATCAAGTAGGTTATTCGGTTTCAGTGTAATACTATGGGTTATCTCTATCAGGTTTGATATAAACACCGGAACCTGTGGTTCTTCGGTTAATCCAATGGTCTCCTCGGGATGATACTTAATGTAGCATGCTCTTTTAAGGTTTAGTTTGGATTTGATTGCGTTCACTGTCTTTTCTGTATATTGAATACGGTCGGGACTATATTCATAGACGAAGGGAGATGGGGTGGTGCTTTCGTAATTGTTTGCTATTGATAGTAGAGGTATCTCATTCTCTTCTGCCAGTTCTACTGCTTCGTTACTTAATGCACCGATATTACTTGATAGTATTACAGCACATACATTGTCTTTCTCCATCAGTCGTTTTATCAGTGACAGGGCTCTTTCTGGATTGCCTTCATCATCATAGTGGATAAGATGTAGTTCATGTTTTCCAGTGGGCTTGAAGTCCTTCTTCTTCAGGAGTTCAATAGCGAGTTTTACGCCATTATACGCACCTATGCCCTTGGTGTTGTCATCACCTGTCTCCGTTCCCACCAGCCCAATGTAAAACACTTCTTTCTCTCCACATGAGAGTAAAACAAGAAGAATAGTAAGAACGATAAAAAGATTCTTCATAGTGCTCACTTCAAATTGGAGCTGAGGGGATTCGAACCCCTGACCTCCTCCACGCCAAGGAGGCGCTCTCCCAACTGAGCTACAGCCCCTTAATTTGTAATTATAAACTACATAGTTTGATTGTCAAGCGTAAGTTTGTAAGGTGGTTGATGTTTACGGTAATCATAATTGTTCTCAATACAATTAAGCGGAGATGGAGATTTCTAATTATGGATTAGAGATGGCAAATATGATAAGGTTGACATTTGATACCGTGGGTATAGGAAATATACCTCTTTAAAGATTAGATTGTTGTATAATTAAAGGAGAAGTATATAAAAGGCAGTTTGATAATGAATAGAAAAATATTGTAAAAATATTGATTATTAGTATGTTGAAGAAGGGTTAAAAATATAATATATTTTGTAAAAGAGAAGGAGGTGAATATATATGAGATTGATTATTTTAGGCGCTATGATTGCCGCTCTGGTATCTTCAGTGTTTGCTGACCAGGTAATCATCGGTGAACAGGAGGATGACCGTCAGGACCCATTTACCAACCTTAGTGGCTGAAGCACATCATTGAGATTCATGGCATTATACCATTCGTCGGATATCGGACCGAGTGGTATAATTAGTAGGTTGGACTTCCAATCATCCCGCAATAGCCAGTCAGTTAGTTATAGTTATTTTGTTGTGAATTTTTGTCATACATCTTTTGATGAACTGGTCACAAGGTTTAATGATAACTATGATGGAAATGATGAAGTTTTAGTTTATAGAGCACAACCGGGAGGATTTTCAGGAGATAAGGATGATTGGGTTGTTATAAATTTCAACAAGAATGACTTTGTGTATAATGGTAATGATAATATCATCGTAGAGGTTAAATGGAGCGGATGTTCTCATAGTTCTCTTTACAATTACACATTTAATACGGATGGAGACCATATGATATATTCTTATAACGCTGGAGTGAATGCTGAGTATGCACAATACAAGAGAGAGGAGGCAAATAGAATTAGATTGACCATTGAGTATACGGCTGTGGAGAATACATCCCTGGGAGCAGTGAGGGCTCTATTTAATTAGGTAAAGTATATACACTACATAGTAGAAGTATAGTTAGTGCGTTTTGTTAAATAAAAAACCTGAAATCAAGAGATAGATTTCTATGGTTTGAAAATATCTTTGTAAATGTTTGTTACATGTATCTAACCTAAAGTTTGCTGTGCTTGATAATATCTAATAATCTATTACTAATGTTTTCAGGTCTGATATTGTTCATGCAATTGAAGTGCCCTTGGGGGCATTTATTTCCCCCGTGTGGTGAACATGGTGCACAACTAATATCAGCCATAATCGCATAGTATTCATT
>QMNJ01000011.1 GCA_003647715.1 Candidatus Coatesiibacteriota bacterium | reverse complement strand
TTTGGATTTGAGATTTGATTATCTTATAGTTCTTGGTTATATATTCATAGTTCGTGGTGAGCTGTTGAAGGCAGAGAAGGTGGTGGAGGAGGCAATTAGGATATCTCGGAAGAGGGCTGACAGAGATGGAAGAGCGAAGTGTTATTATTTAATGTCGCTGGTTTTCCACAGGAGAGGTGAATTTGAGAAGTCAAATCGCAGGTTAAAAGTTGCAATTCGCCTTCTTGTGGATTCAAGGAACATTAGGTTGAAGATGTCTATTTTACAGGTTCTGGTTATGAATTCGTATCTTTTGAATAGGAGATTGGATTCAGAGTTGCTAAAGGAATTGAAGAAGAACACTGGTGTTTTTGAAAGATACATTGAGGCGCTTAGTAAGTATAATTCTGGCTATTATGAGGAGGCGCTTCAGGATATACAGTATTGCAAGAAGGAGTGGAAGAAGAGGGATAAAATATACCTTGCGGAGACATATTTTCTCTCTGCTCAGATATTATATAAATCTGGAAAACTCAAGAAGGCACTAATTGATGCCCGTAAAGCAGTAGAGATAGCCATTAATATAAAGGACAAGATAGGTCTTGCCAGGGCGCAGTTGCTTCTGGGCACTATCTCTAGGGACCTGGGAAAGATGGATGAAGCGAAAGAGGCATTTCATAAAGCGGAGCGTCTGTTCAGTAAGATGGATAACTGGCAGGCGGAGTATGTGGCAAAAATGGGAAGGGAGACCCTTGAGAGATAATCAGTAAGTGACCATAAGTATTTCTTTATTGTTATAATCAAATGAGTATGAAAGCGGTCGGACTCTTTTCTGGTGGGTTGGATAGCATAATTGCTTGTCATCTAATTCTTGACCAGAACATTCAGGTTATATGTCTCCATATAAACGCACCATTCATCGTATCAGAAATTAATGCTGTAGAGAAGTCCTTTAGAACCTTGAGAGATAGGGGTGCAGAGTTGGTTGTAGAGGAATTATCATCTGATTTCCTTAATATATTAATGGCACCGAAGCATGGCTATGGCTCACAGATGAACCCCTGCATTGATTGTCACATATATATGTTGAGAGCAGGAAAGAACCTTATGGTTGAGATAGGAGCGGAGTTTGTCTTTACTGGCGATGTTCTTGGCGAGAGACCCATGTCTCAGAGTAAAGGGGCACTAGACATTATTGAGAAGGAGTCAGGGCTTGAAGGGATGCTTTTGCGACCCCTTTCTGCTAAGTTGCTCAAGCCAACAGAGGTTGAAATTGATGGTAGAGTTGACCGGGATAGGTTGCTTGATATAAAGGGCAGGTCGAGGAGCAGGCAGTTGGAGCTTGCGGAGGTATATGGTCTGGAATTTATACCTTCTCCGGCGGGCGGTTGCCTTCTGACCGATGTCGCATATGCAAGGAAGGTGGAGGAGGCGATGGAGCATAAGGAGTTGAGTTTAGAGCTTCTCCATCTGTTCAGATATGGCAGGCATTTTCGTCTTCCATCTGGTAGCAGGTTGATTGTAGGTAGAAATGAGAGCGAGAATAAGGTTCTGGAGGGTTTTTCTGGTGATGAATATATTCTTCTTGAACCAAAAAAAGATATGGGACCAACCTGCCTTCTCATCGGTGATGACGATATTGAACTTGCATCTTCTATAATGGCACGATACTGCGATGGCGAAGGCGATGTGAGGGTGAGAGTGAACAGAGGGGGCTTGGAACTTGAATTGTTAGCAAAGAGATTAGAAGATAGTAGGGTTAGAGAACTTATGGTAAAGTAAAGTATGCTTGATTCATTTCTTTCCAGAAGAGAGAAGATATATCTGGTGGTTGTGATAGTAATATTTCTTTCTGGTGCAACCATACGAGTTTTGAGGGGAAGGCATATCATCGGTGCACACTCGGAGGTGGTTGAGTTCAATATCTCTGATTCTGGAGAAGAGCAGGAACATCTTGTCTTCAATGTTCAGGTGGAGGGGTTTGTCAACAAGCCGGGTATATACGAGATTCCTGCTGGGAGCAGGGTTAAGGATGCGATTGAATTTGCAGGTGGGGCTTTGAGTAATGGGGAGCCGAGGGCATTGAATCTGGTTCTGCCAGTGGCGGAGGGGATGAGGATATATGTCCCTGAGAAGGGGGCTCCACTTGATGAGCCAGACAGATATATTGATATCGGTCCTAATGGTTATGAAGACGCTCGTTCCGATGTTACAGTCAGTTCATACCAGGGACCTATAATAGACATCAATAAAGCCACCGTTGAAGAGTTATCATCCCTTCCAGGTATAGGTGATGTCCTGGCGGGCGAGATAGTAAGGTATAGGGAAAATGCAGGAGGATTTAGAAGCAAGAGCGAATTATTGAATGTAAAAGGCATTGGTTATTCCAAGTATGATGCCATTAAAGAGTATATAAAGTGTGAATGAAAGTAAGCGTTATCTAAAAAAAGAGAGGTGTTGTGTTCACTTTGCCAATCTACATTATTTTCCCAATAGTTCTGTAAATACCCAGAGACATTGCTATCTTCACTAAATCCGCTACAACAAATGGAACCGCTCCAAGTGTTATTGCTGTTTTTAACACTGCCCTGTATATTAATATCAGATGAAAACATCCACAGAGGTATATGATAAGTAATGCAATTATCAGTGAAAGTGTCTTATATATAATCCCACCCCTCTCCGATATTAAACCGCCTATAAACGCTCCAACAACAAATCCATACAGATAGCCACCAGTTGGACCTGCAAGATGTGCAAGTCCACCAGTTCCACCACTGAATACGGGGATGCCGACAGCTCCAATAAGCAGGTAGAGCGCAGTTGATACAGTAGATAATCGTCCCAGATACAGAACTGAAAGCGCTACTATAAATACCTGAAGTGTAAAGGGAACGGGTGTGAACGGAAGGGGTATCCTTATCAATGCGGAGAGGGATAGAAGAGAGGTGAAGAATATAATCTTTAAAGCATTAAGTATAAGGGCTTGTCGCTCTTCAGATGTAAAGCTCAATATTCCTTCTCTTATCATAACTCCTCCCTGAAAAATATTATCTATGACCTATGATTGTTCAATAGCATCTGCTATTGCCCTTGCCATCTCTAAACTTGTTGCGCTACCTCCAAGGTCGTATGTTACCTCATTAGGGTTCAACCTTTCAAGCACCTTGATGATACCGCCTTCTAATCTTGAAGCCATCTCCATCTCGCCGAGCCATTCCAGCATCAACTTCGCCGAGAGTATCATAGCAGTGGGGTTTAACCTGTATTGCCCAGCATATTTAGGTGCGGAGCCGTGTGTCGGCTCAAACAGGGCATACTCATCACCTATATTGCCAGAACTGGAGAAGCCCAAGCCACCTACCAACTGAGCTGCTTCATCAGATATGATGTCTCCGAACATATTTGTCGTAACCAATACATCATACCACTCGGGGTTCTTTATGAGCCACATTGCCGTTGCATCCACATTCTGCTCCTCATATTCAATCTCGGGGTAGTTCTCTGCGACCTTTCTCGCCTCCTCCAGGAACATACCACAGGTGGCTCTTATCACATTCGCCTTGTGAACGGCAGTTACACGCTTTCTGCCATATTTATTGGCATACTCAAATGCCGATACTGCTATTCGCCTGCATGCTTTTCTTGTAAACAATCTTATAGACATAGACGCCTCATCGGGAAGAACATCTCCAAGTTTCTCTTTTACCGCTTTGAGTGCAAGGGCTTCATCTGGTATCTGGTCATAGTCAAGACCGCTGTATAGCCCCTCTGTGTTCTCCCTGAATATGACCATGTCTATGTCATCACGATAATTCAATGGCACGCCTTTATATGCCTTGACAGGACGAAGGTTGCAGTATAGGTCCATACCCTGCCTTATCTGGAGTATGGCGCTCTTAAATCCTGGCACATTTGGGCGAGATGTGATAGAGCCGAAGAGACAACAGTCGGTTGAACGAAGAACCTCCCATGTCTTCTCAGGCACAGTATTGCCATACTTTTCCCACATACACCAGCCAGCATCAGCATCTACCCACTCCACATCAAGACCGAGTGGCTCAAGGGCTATCATACACGCTTCCATCACATCATGCCCCGAATCATCCCCCGGTATCCTCGCTATCCTGTATTTAGCCATACTTCTGGTAATCCTCCTGTAGTATAATTTTTTTATTAAGAGATTGCCCTCTCCACTATCTCCGCAATATCCATTATCTCAATATCGCTATCAGGCGCCTTCGCCTTCTTGCCATCGTTAAGCATTGTAAGGCAGAATGGGCAGGATACAGCAATGACATCTGTTCCACACCCCATAAGCTCATCAAATCGCACCTCATTTATGCGACTGCCAATCGTCTCCTCCATCCACATTCTACCTCCACCTGCTCCACAGCAGAAACTGCTTCTTCTCGTATTCTTCGGTTCAAATGGATTTGAACCGGTTGCCCTCTTGATTATCTCTCTTGGCTCATTGTATATATTGTTGTATCGTCCAAGGTAGCAGGAGTCGTGATATACAATAGTGGGGCTATTTTTGTGTCCAATATTAATGTTGCCATCTTTGATTGCCTCGGTGATTATCTGTGTATGGTGGCATATCTCTCCCTTAAAGCCAAATTTGCTGTATTCATTCTTTAATGTGTTGTAGCCATGAGGACAGGCGGTGATTATCTTCGTTATATTTCGCTCATTGAACTTCTCAATGTTCTCCATAGTTAGAATCTGATAGAGATATTCATTGCCCAGGCGCCTGGCTGAGTCACCACAGCATAGCTCCTCTGTCCCAAGGATGGCGAAATCAATCCCGGCTTTCTTAAGTATGCTCACCAGTGCTCTCATCGCCTTTATTGCACGGTCATCATACGAACCCATACAGCCAACAAATAGCAGGTATTCTGCATCACCTGGCTTCTCAAACCGCTTTATGTCAAGACCCTCAGCCCACTTATCCCTGTCAGCAAAACCGATGCCCCAAGGATTGTAGTTGGTCTCCAGGTTCTTAAAGGTTAGGTTCAACTCCTCGGGGAACCTGCTGACATTCAACACCTCGCTTCTCCTCAACTCCACAATCTTTGGAATATGCTCAATAAATATCGGGCAGAACTCCTGGCAGGCGAAGCAGGTGGTGCATGACCACAGTTCATCTGCTTGAATTGTATGCCCGACTATCTCCTCCAGTCCATTATTATTCTTTCTAACCCGTGATAGTGTGTTCATCTCCAGTTTCAGGTCCTGTATAAACTTCTTGGGTGATAGCGGTTTTCCCGAGTTGTATGCAGGGCAGACCTCCTGGCACCTGCCACATCTGACGCATGCGTCTGCATCTATCAGGTCCTTATATGTTAAGTCCTTGATGGTGGGAGCACCGAATACCTCCTGCTCTTCAATGTCCTCTATCATGGGAAGGTGTCCTTTTGGTTCAAGTGAGGAGGTGAAGATAGAGAGGGGTGCATATAGAAAGTGAGACAGTTTCAGGTATGGTATAAGCCCTATGAACAGTGATGCGAGAGAGATATGAACCCACCATAGGTATCTATGGAGAATTAACCTGGTTGTGTCCGATAGTCCCGTGAATAGTGATGCTATCGCCCACCCACCGAATGACCACCTTTCAAAGGAGGGTTGTGCGATAGAGATTCTTGCCCCCTCAACCAGGAAACCGCTCAGTACAACGAGAATTAGAAGTATTGGTGTAAATAGGTCTTCGGGTTTTCTATCAAGACCCTCCGGGAGCAGTATGTATCTTCTGAAGAGAGCGAGAATGCAACCGATGATGAGAAGGATTCCAAATAGGTCAAGAGCGAATGACATAGCGAGGTAGAAACTTCCGTGCATGGTCTCAAAACCAAAGTATTCGTGTGAAAAGACGAGGACTGTTCCGATGAATAGGATGGCGAAACCCCAGAAGATTAAGAGGTGGAAGATTGCTCTATATGACCGATAATATTGCTTTGGTGCGATAAATATCTGCTTTATGGTGTTGATTAGCCGGGTTGATATTCTATCTGTTCTATTGATATTTTTACCCTTTCTCCAGAGAATTATTCTTCTTGTTATGCCGTATATTAGCGAGATGACTCCGATTGTTGCTAAAATGTATAACCAGTTGTGGTGGGGGATATTTTCAAATACCTCTCTTGTTGGGTTCATTTTTGTGACCACCTCTATCCTCAGGACAGTTTTTCAATCATCAATGGGACAATCTTGAACAGGTCGCTTACGATTCCGTAGTCCGCTATCTTGAATATCTCCGCTTCGGGGTCTGTGTTGATGGCAACGATACATTTTGATGATGACATTCCCGCACGATGCTGGATTGCTCCGGAGATTCCACAGGCAATGTAGAGGTTAGGTGATATGGTCTTACCTGTCTGACCGACCTGGTGGGACTGTGGCATCCAGCCCTCGTCAACCGCAGACCTTGAGGCACCAACTGCACCACCCAAAACCTTTGCTAACTCCTCCAGCATCTTGAAGTTCTCGGGACCCTTCATACCCCTTCCTCCTGATACAACGATAGGTGCTTCTGCAACATCAGGCATATCGCCCGTGGTATCCTCCACACTCAATACCTCCACCGTTTGGATGTCATCCGGTATATCTACCTTCACCTCTTCAATCTGGGGATTACCCTCCCCATCAACCGAGGGGAAGGCGTTTGGTCTTATTGTAGCGATAAAGGGTTCATCTTTTGTTGTACTGACTGATGCTATGGCTCTACCACCAAACATAGGATGTATTAGGTTTATGTTGCTGTTGTCCACATTTATGCCTGTGCATTCACTTATTAGTGGTATGTTCAATTTTGCGGATAGGCGTGGTGCAAGGTCTCTGCCCTGAAAGGTGGCACTGATAAGTATAATGTCCGGGATGCTGTTCTTCAGGGCTTCTGATATGGCATAGGAATGTCTTTCAGATGTGTAATCTGTGAGGGCATCCGATTTGATATGGATTATATTATCTACGGGAAGATGCCTTACTCTGTCAGGAATTTCCTGACCGGCACACATAGCGGTTATCTCTGCTTCGGGGAGGTGCTTTCTTGCACCTCCTATCAACTCCAGGCACGGTTTTCTTACCGCTTCACCATTATGTTCAATAAAAACATATACTTTCATTGCAACTTACCTCTCTTATAAGACCTTTGCCTCTTCTCTTAGAAGGCGGATGAGTTCTATTACAACCTCTTCTGGCTCTCCCTCAAGGATTCTACCTGCTTTTCTTGAGGGTGGTGGTGACAACTTCATGGTCTTTATCTTTATTAAATCCATAACATTTTCTGTAATGCCCAGGTCTTTTAATGATTTTACTGGTATCTCCTTCTTCTTTGCCTGCATCTTACCCCTAAGAGATGGATATCTTGGTTCATTGAGACCCTTTGGGGTTGTTATGACTACAGGGAGTTTCGCTCTTACTGTTCTTCTACCCCCATCTATCTCCTGGGTGCAGGTTATAGTTCTTTCAGAGGTGTTAATCTCCTGACTGGTGATGAACTGTATCTGAGGGATGGATAGAAGTTCTGCCAGGATAGATGGGGTTTGGATGTAGTCATCATCTATTGCCTGTTTGCCACAAATTATGAGGTCATATTCCATCTGCGAGATAGTTTTTGACAGAAGCAATGCTGTGGTGAAAGGGTCTATGTCGGCGAGAGTGTCATCCCATATTCTGATAGCATTGTCAGCTCCCATCGCAAGACCATCCCTGATGGCGGTCTCACTCCTTTCGGGTCCGATGGTAATGATTGTTATTTCACCATTTCCTGTCTTCTCCTTGATGCGAAGTGATTCTTCTATGGCGTATTCATCGTATGGGTTAAGAATGAACTTTATATCCCTCTCCACAATTTTAGAGGGGTTAGTGGCATCTGTGCGTATGATTGCTTCAGTATCGGGGACCTGTTTAATACATGCAATTATATTCATCACAACCTCCAAGATATGAATGTGAGTATTATAATGATGTAAGTAATATATGTCAAGATAGGTTAAGTTATGAATTTATGATTGACAAAGAGAATATTTATGATAAACTAAACCTAATTTTTGAAGGGAGAGGCATGTTATGACTGGAACTATTGCTTTTATAGTAAAAGGTGGTCCTTTAGTTGCAGTTCTGCTTATTCTGTCAATCATTAGCGTATCAGTTGTAATAGAGCGTTACTGGGTTATGAGAGTAGCATCTGGTAGGGTTAGGTTTTCAAGATTTTACAAGCGATTAGAGGATTTAATGAAGAAGGGTGACATTGTTGCGGTTGAGAAATTGGCGAAGGAGCAGAAGGGCATATATGGTAGGGTAATGGAGGCACTGATTAATAGGTATAAGATGCTTGGTGGAAAGGTTGATTTGTTTACTTTGAAAGACGACCTGAATGAGACGATGAACGAACAGATGGCAATTGAGTCATCACTTCTGGAGAGAAATTTAATAGTTATGGCGACCATTGGTTCAATATCTACAATGACAGGGCTTCTGGGGACTGTGATTGGAATGATAAGGTGTTTTGCTGCTCTATCGTTGGTTGGGGCGACCGCTGCTACTGCGAGTCAACAACTTGCCGTTGGTATAGCGGAGGCTCTCGTTAATACAGCTGGTGGTCTAATTGTTGCGATTGTTGCTATAATATTTTATAATTACTTTACAAGTAAGATTGACCTCTTCAGTTTCAATATGGAGGCGGTTTCAAGGGAATTTATTGCAGGGGTAATTGGTTTAGCCAGATAGGTTTAAAGAAAATAGGAAGGAGTAGATAGCGATGAAAAGGATTATTTTTACAATTATTGCGGTTCTGTATGTGATATACATCATATACTGGGCTTGGTGGTTCTTTATTTCTGGGAACAATATATCATTTGTATTTAACTTCTTTGCTAAAATTGGCAATGCGAAGTTGAAACCGAATGGGGAATACGATACCAGTAAAGCATCAGGTTTAGGTAAAGGAGGAGCAGTAATTGCTCGTGGTGGAGGTCTTGTTGATTTCTTATTCTTCTTGTTGATATTGACGCTTACCTTCATCATTGAGAGGGCTATCAATGTCCAGCAGGCGAGGGGTAAGATGTCGTTTGTAAAGTTCTTCAAGGAACTTAATGAACTTGTAAAGGCGAGGAAGATAGATGAAGCAATTGAACTCGCAAATAGGCAGGGTGGTGCTTTTGGTCGCCTTGCAAAACACGGATTAGAACGATATAAATACATCCCTCAGAAGGATGACATGCAAAGGGTAAAAGAGGAGCTTCAGGAGGCGTTTGCTGAGCAGAGTGCCATAGAGGGTGCTCTTTTAGAAAGGCGTCTTATTGCCATCGCTACTATCGCTTCAATTTCTACTATGACAGGGCTTCTTGGAACAGTTATAGGTATGATAAGGTGCTTTGCAGCTCTTTCTGCTAAGGGGAGACCAGACCCGAATGCATTAGCAGTTGGTATCTCCGAGGCGCTGGTAAACACCGCAGGTGGTCTTCTGGCTGCAATTATCTCAATCATATTTTATAACTTCTTTGTAAACAAGGTTGATTTGTTCAATTTCCAGATGGAAGAGATAACCGCTGATGTAATTGAAGAACTGGTTCGTAGATAGGGGGGTGAGGGCTGATGGCTGGAGCCAATGTAGGCGGAGGTGAAGGAAGGAGCAGAACGGGTAGGAGACGAATAAGTATCCATATTGATATGACGCCGATGGTGGATGTCATAATTCTCCTGCTTATATTCTTCTTTATGACCTCACAGTTTAAGGAACCACACGGTATTGAGATTACTCTTCCGAAGACAGATGTTCCGGTTAAGATACCAGAGTCGAACACCGTCACCCTGAGGGTGGATGAGAACAATGAGGTCTACTTCAATGAAGAACCGGTGGAGGAGATATCCAAGATAAGGGAGTATCTGATAGCAAGGCAAACAGAAAATCCCAACCTTGTTACCATTTTAGATGTTCATCCAAGTGCAAAGTATAAGACGATGGTAGATGTCCTTGATGAGTTCAAGATAGCAGCAGATGAGACAGGTGTTACCAAGTTCTCCCTTGCTATGAAGAGAGAAGAAACAGCACCAGAAGGAGGGGGTGGTTAAAATATGCTTCGTAAGATGCGCAGGAGAATAACAATACGAATTGATATGACACCAATGGTTGATGTGATAATCCTGCTTCTTATATTTTTCTTTATGACATCTACATTTAGGGAGGCAGAGGCGATTGATGTTCAACTCCCCCATGCATACGCAGGTGTTAGGATACCCAAGACCGGAGTTTACCATATACTCATTTCTGAGGATGGAAAAATATATGCTGACAATGAACCTATGCAGAGTAGAGAGGAGTTCATACAAGCAATTGTAAGTTCAAGGGCTACGAACCCTAATCTCATATTTGATGTAAAGGCGGACCAGGATGTTGAATATGGCGTTATGTTGACCGTGATGGAAGACCTGAGAAGAGCAGGGATTGTGAGGTTTAACCTGTCTATTTTCAAAGAGGCAGGTGCCTGGTGAGATAGGGATATAGCGTGATGTTTTGAGACCCGGCGGTAGTAATTGCCGGGTTTTTATTATGCACGAATAAAGGGATTGTGTTTCTTCTCGTGGCTAATGCTTGTAGAAGGACCGTGACCGGGATATACATCAGTATCATCGGGTAGTGTGTATATCTTGGTTCTTATGCTATTTATAAGTGTTTCGTAGTCACCCCGTGGTAAGTCCCATCTACCAACGCCTTCATAAAATAGTGTGTCCCCGCAGATAAGGGTTTTTTCAGTATGAAGACAAATACAGCCGGGTGAATGCCCGGGTGTATGAATAACATTAAATTCTACATTACCAATCTTGACCTTGTCTCCATCTGTAAGGTATATGTCCGCTTCCCTCGGTGAGTTCACCCTTATACCCAGTTCAGCTGTCTCCTTCTTCCAGTCATAGGTGAGAAAAGACAGGTCGTCAGGGTGAATGGCGAGTGGGGCAGAGGTGAAACCAATAATATCGTTGTTGGCTGATATATGGTCTATATGACCGTGGGTGTTTATTATCATCTTTACCTTAAGGGAGAGGGATTTGAGTTTTTCAATTATCTTCTCTGGCTCACCTCCGGGGTCAATTACAATAGCTTCGCCTGCTGATTCAATGATATAGCAGTTTGTAGCAAGAGGTCCCACCACTATTGAGTATATATTTAATCGTTTACCTTCTGTCATATCTCTTTGTTTACCTAATGAGATAGACCTTTCCATCAGTAGTTGCGGATATAATACCTAGGGGGGTGATTGAACACGATGCACTCAACTCCGAGCCCAGAGTTATCTTCCATCGGACTTCACCATTTCTTGTATCTATGGCGTATAAGGAACCATCATTTGAGCCAATATATGCAGTATTACCTGATATGGCGGGTGTTGCATCAACTGCTCTCCCCGTCTTTAAGCTCCATAGTAGTTTGCCATCTTCAGATTGGAGGGCATAAATGACTCCATTCCATGAACCGAATAGGAGTAGGTTTTCAACGATAGCGGGAGATGAATCAATTGCCTTGTTCACACTATATTCCCATATGATAGAACCGTCTTCAATTGAAAGGCAGAATATCCTGCCATCCATACTGCCTATGTAGATTTTCTCTTCATAAATCAGAGGTGATGAGTTCAAGCTCATCATCAGGTCTTTCATCCACAATACTTCACCGTCTCTTAGATCTATACAATAAATTACACCCGCAGTATCAGATATTACGGTTTTTTCTCTATATATTGCAGGGGATGCCCATATACCACCCTTCGCCTGTATTGACCAGATGAGACCACCATCCTTTTCAGAGATACAATATATATAGTTGTCATAACTTCCGAAGACCACCTTTCCCGATGATATAGCGGGAGATGAAACAACACCCCTCCTCGCCCTGAAAACCCAGTTCACTTCACCGCTGGTGCAGTTGACCGAGTATACATTGCCATCCATAGAGGTGAAGACCACGGCTCCATTGGCGATAGAAGGCGAAGACAGAATGTCGCCTCCAGTTTGAAAGATAAATCGGGGCTCTCCCGTTTTGAGGTCCAGGGCGTAGAGATTGTTATCAGTTGAACCTACATAAATTGTATTTAAATCGGTTGAGGGCGATGAGAATATCTTGCCACCGAGTTCTGTCTTCCAGGCGATTTCACCCACAATCAGGTGCTCTGACTTCTCAATTGAGCCGGTTCGCTTAGGGTCATATCTGAACATTAGCCAGTTCTGCCTGCATCCAGAGGTTATGATAGTTGCGAGAGTGAGTAAGAAAAATATTTTGAGAAGGGAGTTCCTGTGGATTAATTCTTTCATCTACTTAAATTTATTTTCAATTTCTGCGAGAGCGTTCTTTATTCTATCTCCCATCTCTTGTGCAAGTTCTATGATGGTGGGATTATCTATTAGTCGTGCAGCGAGACGGGGGTCAATGACTGATATAATGGTATTATCACCTTTCTCATAGATTAGAATGCGTATAGGAGTGAATGTCCCTCCGTATTTATTTATTGAGAGAATCTTATAGGTTATCTCTGCATCTATAATATCCCAGATATGATATTTTAACCATTTTATGGATATGTCTTTCATAATCTCTTTTGATAGGTCAGTTTTCTTTATCACTCTGAAGCCATTTTTTAACAGTATAGTATTTAGAGCAGATGTTACCTTTGAGATATCTGCACCTATTTCTGTTGTTATAGAGAAGCCCTTATACTCTTCCATAATTATGTGCGCCCGAGAGGAGTCGAACCCCTAACCCACGGATCCGTAGTCCGTTGCTCTATCCAATTGAGCTACGGGCGCCTTAATTAAGTATAATAAATATACAGTCATCTATCAACGATATGTGTAGATGAGATGGTGGTAAAATCAATACGGCTTGATTTGGTTCGGGAGTTCCTATTATAATATTGGATATTGCAAAGATGAAAAAAGTTATTGTGGCTCTGTTTTTGTTTATAGTGTCTCTTGCTTTAGTTCGCTGTTCTAATAGAGAGGAGAAGGTGGATGTTGGTGAGGAGAAGGAGCAGGAGGCAGAGATAGTAGATCTGAGTCAGATTGAGGAGAAGTATGACAGAGAGCTTCTAAATTTCTCAAGGTCGGTTCTGGCAGGTGTTCTACAGAGCGGTTCTCACTCGGGACTTTCAAGTGATAATCCTTATAAGTATCTTCATTATGGTGTATTCGTTACACTTAAGAAAGATGGAGAACTCAGAGGGTGCATAGGGTGTGTTTATCCATCTTCAACTGTTGAGCGAGAAGTCAGCGATATGACGGTTGCTGCCGCTTTGAATGACCCAAGGTTTAAGCCGGTCTCACCCGATGAAGTCAGGGATATAGAGACAGAAATATCTATACTTTATAATATACATAGTATTAGAAGTATTGATGAACTGACTCTCAAAAGGGATGGTATTATAGTAAGATATAAAGACAGGATGGGTGTATTACTACCGCAGGTTGCCGAGGAAGGTAAGTGGACTAGGGAGAAGTTTGTGCAGGTAGCATCTATGAAGGCAGGTCTTGGACCTTATGGTTGGAGGGATTTGCCAGTTGAACTCTACACTTTTAATTGTAAGGTAATAAAGGAGGAGGGATAGAATGGTTGTTGAGAAGATATTTGATGACTTTCTTACTGTGAGGGAGGGGCTGACGGAGAAAGAGAGAGAGTTTATCTTGCATAAGTTAACAGATATAAGTGTGAGAAAGGGTGAATTGATTATTAAGGAGGGGGATGTGGGCAATTCAATGTATTTCATAATTGATGGAAAGGTGAAGATATTTAAGAAGCATCTCGGTAAGGAGCTTGAACTGGCGGTTCTGGAGGATGGTGATTTCTTCGGCGAGATGGCTCTTCTGGATGAATTCCCCAGGTCAGCTTCGGTCGTTGCTCTGACAGATTGCAGGTTGCATGAACTATCCAAGGGTGACTTTAAGGAGTTAATAGAAGAGTATCCGCATCTTGGAGTAAAGATTGTAAGTTCTATCGCTAACGAGCTTTCCAAGAGAATAAGATTGGCAAACAGGAGGATTGAGGATTTATTCTTTCTTACCGAGGGTTTGATTGAGAATGAGAAGTTTAGGGAATTCTGCAATCTGATGTTCAAGTAGTTGAGATGACCAAGAGGGATATAGCAGAGGCGCTTGCGAAGACGACAGGTTTATCAAATAAGGATGCATTGAAGATTGTCAATATCTTCTTTGAGTCAATAAAGGATGAATTGGTTGAGAGTGGTCGTGTTAATGTGCGGGGATTTGGCACCTTCAAGGTAGTGCTATCTAAACCGAAGGTTGCCAGAGATATCAATAAAGATGTGGAGATACATTTGCCACCAAGATACCGAATCAAGTTTATACCGAGTCGGTTGTTCTTGGAAGAATTGAACGCATAAGAGAATTAACTGTTTTAATTATTCAGTTTGTGGTAATATTTCTACAAAGGTAGATTTGGGGTGATGGTATGGATTATGATGAAGCATATGCAAGGGCAGTGATGTGGTTGAAGAAGAACCCAGGTGAGAATAGAAAACTGGTTTCTATTGCAAACGGATTTCAGGTTGTTGAGGGTGATAAGGTATTGGTTGAGTATGTAGCTAATAGTAAGGAGAGTAATACTAAGGAAGAAGACCAGTAAGTGAGTAAAGTATTCACTGTGCATTGATTGGTTAGAACTTTGATTTACTTTGGATATTATTTATCAATGCACTAATAACATAAACTACCTAATTATGGACACATTTACACTTAGAGTAAGGATGAGGAATATCAAGCGTATTAGAGAGATTGTTAATGCTCTCGCTCTGCACGGTTTTGGATACATAATTGAATCAAGTGGTTTTGGGTGGCTTATTAAACTTGGTGGTCATATTAAGGGGCTTTCAAGAATAAAGATTCAAGAGCGACGACCTATGGCAGAGAGGTTGAGAATGACCATTGAGGAATTGGGACCTACTTTTATTAAGTTCGGGCAACTGTTGAGTTCAAGACCTGACATTCTCCCTAAAGATGTTATAAGAGAGTTCTCTAAGCTATTAGATGAAACTCCTCCACTTCCATTTGAGGAATTAGAGAATACATTGAAGAGAGAACTTGGCAATGATTATGAGAAAAGGTTTGAATATATTGATAAGAGGGCGTACAAGTCCGCTTCGCTTGCTCAGGTCCATAGGGCTCAATTGAAGGGTGGAAGGGAGGTTGTGTTAAAGATATTGAGACCAGGTATTAGAGAGCAGGTGAAACAGGACCTGGAGATTTTGAGCTATATAGCGGAGAGGATGACTAGGAGAGTTCCGGACACTAGGGTTTATAACCCTATTGGGATTGTTAGAGAGTTGAAGAAAGCAATAAATAGGGAATTAAACTTCTATATGGAGGCGGCAAATACAGACCGCATGAGGGATTTTCTGTCAGACCTTGAATATATTGTAATACCCGAAGTTATATGGGAGCTCACCACAACGCAGGTTCTTACCCTTGAGTATATAGAGGGTAAGTCGTTGAGGGAGATAATTGAAGAGGGCGTCAATGAGGCGGATGGACAGATGATTGCTGAGAGATTGGTAAATGCTGTTCTTAAAATGATATTTGAGGAGGGCTTCTTCCACTCGGACCCACATCCAGGGAACATTCTCGTATTAGACGATAATAAGATTGCTATCCTTGACTGTGGGCAGGTTGGGATTATCTCTGATTCAACAAAAGACCTATTCTCACGGATTATGTTCGCAATTGTGAATAGGGAAGCATCAGGCATAGCACGGGAGATGAGAAAGTTCTGGATAATAACTGACGAAGAGAAGTTAGATGGTCTGGAGGAGGATATAGAGTATCTTGTAAATAGATTTTATGGTCTTCCACTTAAGCACATAAATATTTCAGATTTGATTGACGAGATGTCCGATGTAGCCAGAGAACATGCTCTTAAATCACCTCGTGATTTAATTCTTCTTGCCAAGGTTATTGCAATACTTGAATCTGAGGCAAGAGAAATAGACCCCGAGTTTAATGTGATAAACCTGACTAAACCCTTTGCTAAAAAGATAATGATGGAGCAGATAAGCCCGAAGAGATTATTAAAGCGCGGGCAAAACTTCATCACTAATACATTAGAACTTCTTGATGAACTCCCTGAGCAGTTGTATTTTATCCTGAAAAAAGTTCGCAGGGGAACTCTTAAAATGGAATTTGAACATAAGGGTATTGATAAACACATATTATCCTTAAACAGGTCATTATCCCACTTATCTATCTCAATGATTTTAACAGGCATATTGATTGGTTCTTCTTTAATGATATCAGCAGAGACAAGACCACTGGTATATGGTGTATCCGTATTTGGCATACTTGGTTATATTATCTCTGCAATTATGGGTCTTTGGATGGTCTTCAGTTTAATCAGAGGGCGTGAATGGTGATAAAAAGATTATGGAATGTTTTATCACTTAATTTAAATAGTATAAAGGAAGTATTAGGTATAGCCGTAATAGGGGGTTCACTGAATGGGCTACTACAGAAAATACCCCGTTCTATTGTTGATACGCCATTTCATACCTGGTGGGGATATATTATCCACATTAATAATATATTCTTTTTCTACTCAGGCATAGCCATATCTACTGCTTTAATAGTATATTTTCCTCTTTTTACAATTATATGTTTTTTGGGTTATAAAAATGAAAGTGGCAATAAGAATATTATAAGAGTAATAAAATACTTTGGTCTAGCTCTAATTATTCTAACCACTTCATACCTCTGCAATATTAACACCTATCTTGGGTGGGATGGTTTTGCTTTAACGAAGAGATTGCTTCTGGTCTCGCTGGCTGTTGTCATAGTTCAGGTTTTATTGCTATTTATATGGCACAGCAGAAGTAATTTACTAAGGGTCTTGCTATTTTTGTTTCCTATCTCCTGCTTGATATATGTCTTATACTTTACATTAATGCCTCTTATTGGGGCTAACGATTTCTATAGAGACATTCACTCAAATAGACCTTCAATTATAGTATTAGTGGAGGATGCAATGAATACCCGCTATCTATCCCTATATTCATCCACAGATGATATTACACCTAATATCACTTATCTTGGAGTGAAAAGCACCGTTTTTAGTAATTGCATAGCGCAGTCGTCCTGGACCCTTCCCTCTGTTTCTTCAATGTGGACGGGGCTTCCACCAGGTGCTATTGCTGTCTCTTCAAACCAACCCTACTTGCTACATGATACCCTTCCAGAAGTTCTATCCAGAAATGGATATGAGACCTATGCGGTGGTTTGCAACCCACTATTGTCTAACAGCTTCAAATACAGTAAGGGTTTTGATAACTATTACCATATTGATGAGGAACGACTGGTTGACTTCGGTCTGGATATGCCTTATGGCTATAATACAGGGTGGGAGAGGGCATTGAATAAGGCAGTAAGATTGGTTACTGGTGTATTTCATAATAGGTTAAGGTCTATTCAGTGGAACCTGTGCCTTAAGGTCTTGAAAAAAGTCCCAAAAAGCGGATGCTTTGTTTATCTACATCTAATGGAGACCCATTTACCCTATGACCCTCCTGACAGGTTCAGGGAAAACGAAAGTGATTACAGAGGTAGATTTGAAAGAAGGGTAAGGGTTCAGGAATTATCAATGTATAGAGATGGAAAACTAGTGATAGATGATGAGGTGGAGAGAGAGCACATAAGAGAATTATACAGGGCTGAGGTGAGGTGTGCTGATTATATACTTGGTGAGATGGTAAATATCTTAAAGAGCAGGGGAATATTTGATGAGGTGATATTTATATTTACATCAGACCATGGAGAGGAACACTGGGAGCATGGTGGATTTGAGCACGGTCATAGTGTTCATCGGGAGGTAGTCGGTGTCCCGTTGATTATCCATCTACCACATAAAGATGATGGTATGAGGATTGAGTCTCAGGTGAGGTTGATGGATATATTCCCCACAATCCTTGAGATTACCCGGATACACTATGATGGTGAGATTCTGGCTGAGAGCTTGCTTCCCTCTATGATAAATAAGAGGTCTCATCTGCCTGCTATATCAGAGAAACTTTTATATGGAGACCAGATGGTTTCTTACCGAGATGGTGAATATACATATATCCTCAATCTTGAGAATGGGGATGATTATTTATACAACGATTTCAAAGAACTTGTAGAATTGAACGATGAGGCATTGAAAAATGAAATGTCATTATATATGGAGAAATACCTTGCTCAAGAGGGTAGAATAAGGGATAGAATTCTGAAGAAAACGCTATATATGAAGGGCGAGGTGGATGAAGAGTATATAAAAGAGTCGCTACGCTCGCTTGGATATATACAATGAGTGTTTATCTTAAGATATGATTTCAGGATACTGTAATTTGTGCTTTTTTACCTTTTGTTCTTATCCGGGATATATGCTCTTCTTCTTTCTGCGAATGTATGGGTTTGCTTCTTACCTGCATCTACATTAAATTTACCTTTGACACCTTCATCTATAAAAAGAAACTTTGAGTATATCTCACCATATAGACGCGCTGAGCCGAACACCTCTGCTCGTCTTTTTATATTAACATTCCCCTTAACCTGTCCTGCTATAGTAATGTCTTTTGCTTTTATATCTCCCTCAACCACAGCATTTATGTCAATGAACACTATACCCTTAATATCAATATCGCCAATCACTACTCCCTCAACCTTCAGGTTTCCCTTCCCCCTAATATCACCGTAGAATCTGTCACCTTTACCAATTATTGTGGTGAATTCGGTGTCAATGGTCCTCTTTTCCCATTCAGTCATATCTGCTCCTAATTTTAGCATTATTTGCCAAGGATAAGTGCCAGTTCATAATACTTCCTTGGATATTCACTGGTTCTTCCCACAACCTGTGATAATTTTCTTACCACAAGGTCTGTTCCCTCTATTCCAATGAATGATGATTTTTCACCGCTAAGGAGAACATCAACCGCCTTTGCACCAAGGATACTACCGAGGATTCTGTCGTTGGCGGTGGGGGGACCACCCCTCTGCAGGTGCCCCAGAACAAGGACCCTGGTCTCCCTGCTGGTCTTGTCCTCAATGTTTCTGGCTATATCATAGGCGCTTGATACGCCCTCCGCCACCACGATTATGAAGGAGCCCTTGCCTCTCTCCACTCCCTGGACAAGTCGCGAGACCAGTTCTTTGATATTTCTCTTCTCCTCCGGAACAAATACATACTCAGCGCCGGATGCGAGAGCAACGGCGGAGGCAATTGCACCACTGTCTCTTCCCATCACCTCTACTACAAATATTCGCTCATGACTCTCTGCCGTCTCCCTGACTCTGTCCAATGCCGAGACAGCAGTATTTATAGCAGTATCATAACCTATGGCATACTGAGTTCCGTATATATCATTGTCTATGCTTGCGGGAAGGCAGACCACATTTATGCCAAAGTTCTTATGAAATTCATTTGCACCTCTTATGGTTCCGTCCCCCCCTATGATTATCAAGCCCTCTATACCGTATTTCATACAGGTCTTGTATGCCTTCTCCATCCCACTAATCTTGTAGAACTCCATTGACCTTCCTGAACGAAGAATAGTCCCCCCCCGATTAATTATACCCGACACACTTCCCATCTCCATTTCATCTACTTCATCGTCAATGAGACCCTGATAACCACTGTGGATGCCGTATATCAGGAGGTTTTTATCAAGCCCATCTCTGACCACCGCTCTTATAGCAGCATTCATCCCTGGTGCATCCCCACCACTCGTTATAATACCTATGGGGAAGGTTGCTGGTTTTCTGTTCATCGTAAACACCGTCTAAATTATGCCTTTCCAGCTGAGCCAAAAAGCGCTATCTTTTCAGATACAACCTTCTCTATAGCGTCTCTACCTGCCCCAAGGTATTTTCTTGGGTCAAACTCCTCAGGATTCTCAGATAGGACCTCCCTTACTGCCCCAAGGAGAGCCAGGCGTAAATCGGTATCAATATTAATCTTGCAGATGCCGTTATCTATGGCTTCTTTTATGGCATCTTCGGGCACTCCCTTTGCGCCCTTCAACACAGCACCATATGTGGTTGCTCTCTTAAGAACCCACTCAGGGACGCTTGAGGCACCGTGTAGAACTAAAGGGATGTTCACTTTTTCTTTTATCTCTTTCAGTCGCTTGATGTCAAGTTTTGGGTCGCCTTTAAACTTATAGGCGCCGTGGGATGTTCCTATCGCAACAGCGAGAAAGTCAACTCCCGTTCTCTCCACAAACTCAACGGCAGAGTCGGGGTCTGTGAGGGTCGCATCTCTTTCCTCCACATCTACTAAATCTTCTATACCTGACAGGCGCCCTAGCTCACCCTCAACTGAAAGCCCTTTTGGTCTGGCGAGGTCAACTACCTGCTTGGTTACCTTTATGTTCTCTTCAAAATTTAGGTGAGAACCGTCTATCATTATGGAGGTGAAGCCGCCTCCAATACATTGTGCGATGGTGTCTATATTCTTGCCATGGTCAAGATGCAGTGCAATTGGTAGTCCGCTTTCGTCTGCAGCAAGTTTTACCATAGATACAATATATTTGAAACCAGCATATCTAATAGCGCCCTCACTTGCTCCAATTATCGCCGGTGAGGAGTACTTCCTGCAGGCATTAATTATCCCCTGAAGTATCTCCATATTGTTTATGTTGAATGCACCCACCGCATAGTGTTCATTCTTCGCTTTTTCTAAAATCTCCTTAGCAGAAACCAATGGCATATAAATTCCTCCTTATCTTCTGAATAGAAAAGAAAGTGTAAATAATCGCTTATCCAAAAAATACCCTTGCGATATCATAGGTCTCCTTGTCAACCTGTTTTAATCTTTCTATCGCCTTTGAAAGCTTTACTGGCACCACATCATTGCCCTTCAGTGCTACCATATAACCGAACTTACCCTCTGATGCCAGGTCGGCTGCTTTAACGCCAAGTAAGGTTGCTATGAAACGGTCATAGGGGGTAGGTGTTCCACCTCTCTGGGTGTAGCCGAGGATGGTAGCTCTCGCCTGAAGGTCAGTCCTCTTCTCAATCTCATCAGCCAGTATTTGGCTGATGCCCCCGAGATATACATGACCAAATTCGTCTCTTTTTTCACTGGTTACCAGTTCACCCATCTCCTTTAGCTTTGCCCCCTCGGCTACAACTATGATTGTGAAGTCCCGTCCTCTATCTAACCTTGCGTTGAGAATGTCAACTATCTCATCTATTGACATTTCAAACTCTGGAGTAAGGATAATATCAGCACCACTGCATATTCCAGCATAGGTTGCTATCCAACCCGCATGCCGTCCCATAACCTCTGCAATCATTACTCTGTTATGACTCTCCGCAGTAGTTCTCAATCTATCTATGGCATCAACTGCGGTGTTGATGGAACTCCAGAAACCAATGGTGTAATCGGTTTCATTTAGGTCATTATCAATTGTCTTGGGTATCCCAACTATCGGGACATTGTATTCTCTATGGAGTCGCTCTGCTACACCTAATGTGTCTTCACCACCAATTGCGATTATTGCGTCAAAATTTGCACTTTTCATATTGCTAAAAAGGTCCTGGAGACGCTCGCTATTCTTGAATGGGTTGGTTCTTGATGTGCCGAGCAGAGTTCCACCCTTGTCAAGAATTCCGGAAACACTGTTTGTATCAAGTGGGATATATATCCCCTCTATTAGACCCTTCCATCCATAGCGGATACCCGTAACTTGGTGTTCATACTTACCTATGGCTCTTCTTACCACAGCCCTGATTGCTGCGTTGAGTCCAGGGCAGTCCCCACCTCCAGTAAGAATTCCAAGATGCATCTTTTTACCTCCTGTTACCTTGTTCATGACCGCACAATTTTTT